>NZ_JAUSME010000330.1 GCF_030645555.1 Herminiimonas sp. | reverse complement strand
TGGGTTTCCTGCGAAATCGTTTCCGGTTCCGGATAAGTCGCCAGTGCTTCGAGATAGGCGTTTTCCAGTGCCTGCCTGCGAAACCTGTCGATCATCAGACCGCGTGCAATGGTTGCCAGATAACCGCGCGGTTCACGCAAGTCCGTGTTGTTGCGATTGGTCAGCACACGCATGAACGTGTCATGCGCCAGATCGGCTGCATCGGATGCGTTGTCCAGTTTTCCGCGCAGCCATTTATAGAGCCAGCCATGATGGTCGCTATAAAGAGCTTCGATTTTCTGCAGATGAGTGTCGGCGGTATTCATGGCTATGTGTGCTGGCTATCAGGTCTGATGCGCCTGGATCAGTTTTTCCATGCGTGTTTCATTGCTCTTGCGGCGCACGAACCACAAGTACAATCCGCTGCCCAGCACGATGATCGTCATCAGATCCAGGATGGCCCAGATGATTTGCATGGGCCGGCCGCCGTAATCGCCGAAATGCAGTGGTTGTGAAACCAGCAGCGCAGTCAGATACCAGGGCAAGCTTCGACTGTCGGTGACCGCGCCGGTTTGTGCATCCACCAGGACCGGTTTGAGCAGGCGCGAGGTCAAGGGTTCGGTGCCACGCATGAAGATGCCATAGTGATGCGGACTGCTGAACGTGGTGCCGGGGAAAGCGATGAAACGCATCTTCATGTCCGGTTCCAGCGCCAGCGCAGCGTCCACGGCTTTCTGCAATGAGCCCAGTTCGCGCAAGGGCGGCTGCCCCTTGTAAGGCGCAATCATCTCTGCCATTTGATCCGACTGCCAGTAACGCACGACCAGGTCGGCCCAGGTATTGATGACGCCGGTTGTGCCGACAACCAGCAGCCAGGCCAGCGTCACTATGCCCAGCAGGTTATGCAGGTCCAGCCATTTCAGGCGGGAAGAGCGTGCGGCGCGCACGGTGCCGAACTCCAGTTTTTTCATGAATGGGCCATACAAGGCCACGCCGGAAACGATCGCCACCAGTAGCAGCATGCCCATGAAGCCGAGAAACAGCATGCCGGGCAAGCCGGCAAACAAATCGACATGCAGCGAAAACATGATGTGCATGAAGCCGCTATCGAGTTGCGGTTGCCCCAGCACGGCTCCGGTACGCGCATCGACGGCAACCTGCTTGAGCCCATCCTCTGAAGTTGGCGTATCGGACAGCGTGACGAACCAGACGCGGTCATCGTCTTCTTCCTGCGAGGCGAACATCCCGCCTTTGCCGGGATGCTGCGCTTGTGCCACCTCCATCACGCGATCCATGCTGACGCGCGGTGCATCGGCAGCCATCTCCGGCGCTTCTATTTCCGTGCCCAGCAGATGCCCGATCTCGTGATGAAAGATCAGCGGCAGGCCGGTCAGGCACAGCAGCAGCATGAAGACGGTACACACCAGGCTGGACCATTTGTGGATCCAGGCCCAGCGGCGCAGGACGACGGTGTGCATCAGAACTCGATGGAAGCGGTCAGGCTCAATGTGCGTGGTGCGCCAAGAACCATGTAAGTGTTTTCTGGTGAGGCACCACCAACGGATGCCCAATAATTGCGGTCAGTTACGTTGTCGATGCGCGCACGCCAGGTCACCAGTTTGCTGCCCATTGTGGTCAGGTAGCGAGCGCCTAAGTCCAGACGAGTCCATGATGGAATGCTCAAAGTATTAGAGCGATCCGCATATTGAGATGCCGTGTAAAGGGCGCGGCCGGTAAGCGTTAAACCCTTGGCTCCTGGTACATCCCATTCGATACCTGCATTTGCTTGTGTGTTGGGTACGCCAATAATTTTCTTGCCGTCATAAGTGCCGCCTTGCGACTTAACTTGTTTCGCATCAAGGAAGGTGATACCGCCTAGCAAGCGCAGGCCGCGTGCAGCTTCACCATACAAATTGATTTCAACGCCTTCATTCTTTTGTTCGCCGTCAGCTGCAAATACGCCATTGACTGCGTAGGCGCTTGGCCGCGTTATAGAAAACACGCTCAAACTGGCGCCGAGATTTCCACCGTCGTACTTGACGCCGACCTCTTTCTGTTTTGATTGCGCCGGCGCGAGGATTGCACCTGGATTGCTTACACCTGTTGCAGGAGCAACGTCGCCTTGAAGCAGGCCTTCAATGTAGTTGGCGTACAGGGAGACTTGATTGCTTGCCTTGAAAACGACGCCAGCGACAGGCGTAACCTTGCTTTTGTCATACACATCGTTTTTTGATACACCGGTGTTGTAATCAAAGGTTTCGCTCTTGATGGTTTGATTACGTGCGCCTACCGTTATTAATAATCTGTCATCAGCAAACGACATGGTATCCGCCAAGGCAATGCTCGATGTATTGGTTTTTGCCTGCAGCAAAGGGTTATTCATATCGCCGGCAGTCAATGCTGTTGTGGCAGGTGCGGTTACCGGGAATGGATTATATAAATTGCCGGCAAAACCGGCAAAGCTGGAAAATGCATAGGCGTTCTTTTTCTCTAAAGAGAAGGTTGCTGCCGAAGCGATCAGGGTATGTTTGACGGTTCCCGTAACGACTTTGGCGCGCACACCGACTTCAGCTGTTTTTGCTGTTTCTTCACGTACGTTGTCGAACCTGTATGCCGAGGTGACGCCGCTTGCGGTGGAAGTTGGGTTGCTCAATACATTGGCTTCATCGCCTTGACGAATACCTGCCGCCGCCCAGACTGTTACTGTATCGCTCAAATCGAATTCGCCGCGCAGCGTGCCGAAAGTATCTTTTTCTTCTGAATAGGTCCAGGGCTGGGCAAAATTGCTGGAGGCGTCTGGCGCTCTGGGGATGCCGCCATTGGGAGTCACACTTGGACGCGGTTGGTCGATACGGTGGTTTTGATATCCGACATCTGCTGACAAGCGGACATTGCGATTACGCCAGTCCAGTCCTAATGCCAGCACGCTCAGTTCGCGGCTTTCGTTATCGACTGATGTTCCGCCATCACGGCGGGCTGCATTAAAACGTACACCTGTGCTTTGATCCGGGCCAAAACGGCGGGCGATATCTACTGCGCCATAGGCCTGGCCACCGCTTTCGATACCTGCAGTTATTTGTGTCAATGGCTCATTCGTTGCGCGCTTGGGCAACAGATTGATGGCGCCGCCGATGCCGCTGCCGCCGGGCGCTGCGCCGTTGAGGAAGGTATTTGCGCCGCGGAATACTTCCACGCGTTCGACCAGTTCAGTCGCGACAAATTGGCGCGGCAGAATTCCGTAGAGGCCGTTATAGGCGACGTCGTCGGAATACACCGGAAATCCGCGGATAACATACAGTTCCTGGAAGTTGCCAAAGCCGCGCGCCACGCGTACCGACGGATCGTTTTGAACGACGTCTGCAACGCTGCGCGCCTGCTGATTCTGGATCAATTCACTGGTGTAGCTGGTGCTGCTGAACGGCGTGTCCATGATGTCTTGCGTACCCAGGATGCCGACCCGTCCGCCACGCGCCACCTGGCCACCCGCATATGGTTTGGACAAGCCTTCGGCAGAGGCGTCCGCACTGGATGTGACGACAATCTCAGTCAGTTGAGTGGTAGCAAGTGCTTCCGTGCTTTGCGCATGCCCTGCGCCAGCTGCCGTCAGCAAGGCAGTGCCGGCGAGCACAGGCAATGCAGCTTGCAGGGCGAGTGCAATCAATGTCGGCTTGAAAAGGATGGGGTGGGTGCGGGACGACATAAGTTTCCTTGCCAGTTAGAGGCGGTATCGGGTGTGGCACCAGGCAGGTGGCGAATATTAAATAATCTAAATACAAATCATTCTCATTATAGTTAAAAAAGAAGGGTTTCCGCAACATAAAAATGCATGCGATACCGGCTGGCTTGCCGATTGCGAAGTTACTCAAGCGCTGATGAGAGGTGGCTGGCTGGATTATCCAGAGGCTGCAAGCGCGGGCCGGAAATCGGGCGCGCGCTGCTCGGTGGCGTATGGATGGGAAGGGACTATGGTGGCGCGACTTATGCGGCAGACATCATGGCCGGCGCTGTCGGGCTGGGTGTTGGTGGTATTCCTGTTCGGCAGACTGTTGCCTGCACAGTGAGTGCGCAGCAGACTGAAGCGGTCTCAGGAATCATGCAGCAAGGTAGTTGCCTGTCTTGCCGAGCACGCTATTTGGGAGCGGAAGATCTGCGATAAATGATGTGATAGACGAGTCCGACCAAGACACTGCCGCCTATGATGTTGCCCATGATGACAGGCAGCATATTGCTGAAGAAGCCAGCCCAGGTAATGATCCCGGCGCTTGCACCGTCACCCTGCAGCAGCATCGCGAGCGGGAAGAAATACATGTTGGCGACGCTATGCTCGAAACCTGCTGCAACGAAGGCTGAGATCGGGAAGATGATCGCGACCACCTTGTCGACCACGCTGCGTCCGGCAAATGCCATCCACACTGCCATGCAGACCAGCACATTGCACATCACGCCCTTGAAGAAGGCAGTCCAGAATGGCATCGCAGCCTTGGCTGCGGCTATCGTCAGATATTCCTGCCCGATCGCGCCATTGTTCATTTCTGCATGGCGCGACAGATAAACCAGCAAGGCCAAGCCGGCCGCGCCTATGAAATTGCCGCAGCAAACGATCGCCCAGTTGCGCAACACATCCAGCGTGGAAATCTTGCCATCGGCCCAGGCCATCGCCAGCAGATTATTCCCGGTGAATAATTCAGCGCCGGCGACCACCACCAGTATCAAGCCGAGGGAAAATACCGCACCGCCGAGTATCTGCCTGGCTGCAAAGCCCAGCGTCGGATCGGACTTCACGATCACAAAATAGAGTGCGCCCAGGCCTATGAAGGCGCCGGCCAGGATGCTCAACATCAGCATCGAAAGAAAAGGCAGGCGCGCCTTGGTCACGCCGATTTCTTCTACGCGCGCTGCGATTTCCTTGGGTGAGAATGCATCGGAACCGAAGATTTCAGACATGGCGTGCTCTTTCGCGCAGGGTGGGGAACAGGTTCAGCTTGTCATGCTATCGGGTGCACTGGTACAAGACAACAAAAAACCCGCATCAGCACAAGGCTAGATACGGGTTTCTGGACTTCTTTGAATCTACTGCATGTACGACTGGTGCCGAGAGCCGGAATCGAACCGGCACGCCTTGCGGCGCGGGATTTTGAGTCCCGTGCGTCTACCTGTTCCGCCATCTCGGCAACGCAAGCTGAGTATTATGCTCGATTCGACGCATTTGAGCAAGGTGCTTTGCGCTTGATTATCTTGTGCCGGCGACTATTTTTACGCTGATGGCTCTTGTTACGGTTGCTCGGCCTGGGTCGCGTAGATGCGTTTATAAAGGCGGAAGCGCTCATCACGGTCAGATGGGCGGCGGCCTTGCCAGAGCAGTTTCCACTGCTGCTTGTTGCGCGTCAGGGTAGGCGCTGCATCGCTGCCGCGGCGATTATCCTGCAGCAGCAGGTAATCGCAATTATCGTCGTCAAACTGGGCAAACTGGATGTTCCCGAAATAGGCAAACGAGGCGCGCTGCGATGCGCCTACATTTGTCGCCACACAGCGTTTAACTTTCGGCAATGCGGCATCGACTTGCTGCGCGACGCCGGCATAACTCTTGATGTAGTTACCCCATGGCAGCCACAGTGTCATCAGCAGCAGCCAGCACAGGATAATCCCGCCGGACGACAGCACCACTGCGCGCCACAGTACGGAAGGGCGGCGCGATATGCGCCAGTGCACTATCCAGATCCAGCCAGCCGAGGCTGCAGCCGCAATCAGGAAGGTGATGAGATTGAATTCCGGTTTGAAGCCGGGGGCGATCTTGAATGCATTCTTGGCTATCTGTGCCGGCCAGCCGGTTTGCTTGGCGATCCAGCCCAGCCATATGAAGCTTGCGCAAGTGGTCAGCATCATGACCGAGAACCAGTCGACTGCATTGATCGCGCCGCGTTTCATGGTCGGCAAACCGAAGGCGGCGAGTATGGCCAGCATCGGCAGCAGCGGCAGCAAAATGGATTCTTCGCCGCGCGGGTGCAGCAGCGCGAGCGTCAGCAGCGCCGCAAAGAAGGTCAGCGGCAGCGCGATATGCAGCGCTTCGCGCTGGCGGCGCCAGGCATAGACGGCCCAGATCGCGAACGGCCACGCCGGCCAGGCGAACCAGATCGCATTCTTCAGGAAGTACTGGAAAGTGTGCCATGAAGGCGCGCCGATCTGGCGGGAATTCCACTCCATCCATGCGTCGGTCGGTGTCGTGCCGAAAGGCTGTACTTGCTCATTCACGAACACCCATGCCCCTGCGACCGCAGCTGCCAGCGGCAGTGTCACCAGTATCAGGCGCAGCAGGATAGCCCGTTCGCGTACCGCGGCCAGGGTGGCCACGCCCAGCCACAAGGCCAGCGGCACCATCCAGCCGCGCGTCAGGGTCAGCAAGCCCAGTACTGCACCGAACGCGATGGCGCTGCGCAGTGAGTGCGATTCAAACAGGCGGGTTGCCATATAGAGGGAAAAGGCCACCAGCGATACCTGCAAGGCTTCGGATGTGGTGCCATGACT
>NZ_JAUSME010000117.1 GCF_030645555.1 Herminiimonas sp. | reverse complement strand
GAGCCGAGACCGATCTTGGTCATCGCATCCTTGAACTTCGAGCGGTCTTCCGCCTTGTCTATCGCTTCCGGCGAGGCGCCTATCAGTTCGCACTTGTACTTCGTCAGTACGCCGTTGTGATGCAGGTCCAGCGCGCAGTTCAGCGCCGTCTGGCCGCCCATCGTCGGCAGGATGGCGTCAGGACGTTCCTTGTCGATGATGCGCTCGACTGCCTGCCAAGTGATCGGCTCGATGTAGGTGACGTCGGCCATTTCAGGATCGGTCATGATGGTCGCAGGATTGCTGTTGACCAGAATGACGCGGTAGCCTTCTTCACGCAAGGCCTTACAAGCCTGTGCGCCGGAGTAATCGAATTCACAAGCCTGACCGATCACGATCGGGCCGGCACCAATAATCAGTATGCTTTTAATGTCGCTGCGTTTAGGCATTTTTATTCTTCTCCATCATCGCCACAAAGCGATCAAACAAGGGGGCGATGTCATGCGGGCCTGGCGATGCTTCAGGGTGACCCTGGAAGCAGAATGCCGGCTGGTCGGTGCGTTCAAAACCTTGCAGCGAACCGTCGAACAGCGAAACGTGAGTCACGCGGCAATTTGCCGGCAAGGTTGCTGCATCGACTGCAAAGCCGTGGTTTTGCGAGGTGATCAATACTTTTTTGCTATCCAGATCCTGCACTGGATGGTTCGCGCCGTGATGGCCGAATTTCATCTTCAGTGTTTTGGCGCCGGATGCCAGCGCCATGATTTGGTGACCGAGGCAAATACCAAAGGTCGGGATGCCGCGTTCAATCAATTCTTTGGCGGCCGCAATCGCGTAATCGCACGGTTCCGGATCGCCAGGGCCATTCGACAGGAAAATGCCGTCCGGCTTGAGCGCCAGTGCATCGGCGGCAGATGCCTGCGCCGGCAACACGGTAACTTTGCAACCCCGCTGCGCCAGCATGCGCAGGATGTTGAACTTGACGCCGTAATCGTAGGCCACGACGTGGAACTTGGGCGCGGTCTGCTGGCCGTAGCCTTGTCCCAGCTGCCATTCAGTTTCAGTCCATTGATACGACTGCTTGGTCGATACGACCTTGGCCAGATCAAGTCCGGCAAGACCCGGGAAGGTTTTCGCCAGCGCCAGTGCTTTTTCCACCGTCGCATCTTCACCAGCCAGAATGACGCCGCTTTGTGCGCCTTTTTCGCGCAGGATGCGGGTCAATTTACGGGTATCGATGCCGGCAATGCCGACGATATTCTCGGACTTCAGATAATCGGACAGCGTCTGCGTCGAACGGAAGTTGGAAACCAGGATAGGCAAATCCTTGATGATCAAGCCAGCCGCGTGAATCCTGCTCGACTCGACATCTTCGGCATTGACGCCGGTGTTGCCGATATGGGGATAAGTAAGGGTAACGATCTGGTTGCTGTAACTCGGGTCAGTGAGGATTTCCTGATAACCGGTCATAGACGTATTGAAAACGACTTCACCGACCGTATGGCCCGGCGCACCTATCGAAAAACCTTTGAAAATCGACCCGTCTGCTAGCGCGAGGATAGCAGGAACTGTAGGGCCAGAAAAGAATGGCGGCAAGGGGTAACTCCTGATGTTGTTACCGCCGCTGCGCTGCGCCAGATCGACCGTTCGAAACCCGCGCGCAAACTTTGCGCGTCATGCTCAAGCCAGGGTTAGGACTAGTCTTATTTAGACGATGGGAAATGGGTATGCGCTACGGCGGAGTAAAATTAGCTAAACCGCCGAATTATAGTGCAAAACACCCCCGACTGGCAACCGAATCCGGCGCTGCGGGGGTGTTTAAGTGAAGTCCTGCGATGTCAGTCTGCCAAAACAAGGCGACTGTATCAGGCGCCTATCGCAGCGATGCCGACCTTGGCAATTTGTGCATCCTCATTCGATTTCACACCCGAGACACCGACGGCGCCGAGGCACTGGCCGTTGACGATGATGGGTACGCCGCCTTCCAGCAAGCCTTCCAGCACCGGTACGGTCATGAACGAGAAACGCCCGTTATTGATGATGTCTTCATAGACCTTGGATTCACGACGGCCCAATGCCGCAGTGTTGGCCTTGGCCGGCGCAATATGCGATGAAATCGGTGCGGCGCCATCCATGCGCTGCAACCACAGCAAATGACCGCCATCATCGACGATGGCTATCGTGACTGCCCATTTGTTCAGGCTGGCTTCGGTTTCTGCTGCTGCCGCGATTTTTTTTACATCATCAAGCGTCAGTATTTGTTTTGATTGCATGGTGTCTCCTGTCAAAGAAGCATGAATTGTACGTCAGGCTATCCGGACAGTCATCGCGGAATCGATATTTTTCAACTCGAAATAGCCGTGCCCAGCGATGGCCATCCCTAACAGGCCATGCTAGCTTCTTTGCTGCTTTAACAGCAGATCGACCAGGGGTTGCAGTTCGGCCGACAGCTTTCCTATATGGGCAAGTACCTGCTCTTCCTTGCCATCCTTGATCCACCGCAGCAGGGTGGCCAGATCTATCGACAAATCAGTCGTTTCCGCTGACAGCGTCGACGTCGCGGCATCATCCACCATGGCGGGCACACTCCGGCCCTGCCGCAGCAGCACTTCTTCTTTAGCGCCGATCACACCGGTAATCGCATTTTGCAAACCCAGCAAGGCCCGGTTTTTCGCTATCATCCGCATGTTCCGCAGCGTGCCTTTTGGCTCCGCAAGCTCGCTATCGTATTCTGTAATCGAGACGACGCCACAGCTTGCAATCAAAACCATTTGAGTATCCTTGATCAAATTGGCATGTGCGATCGCACGGCAGACACGCTCGGCAAAATTACGGGCGGAATC
>NZ_JAUSME010000309.1 GCF_030645555.1 Herminiimonas sp. | reverse complement strand
CGCCATCGTCCAACTATGAGTTCGAATTGAAGCACAAGGCTGTCATTGATCGCTTTGGGCGTTATCCATCCAGAAATCAGATTCTTGGGCGGCTGTTGACGCCGGAAGAAATCGAATTTTTAAAGGAGCATGGGGCCGGGTTTTAAAGTGTCATCGAAATTAAAGTGGGGCAGTAGAAAACAAAAAGGCGAATAGATAAGACTCAGCTTGTCTTTACCTCTCTCGGGATGGGAGAGCATGCGCTCTATTTTGGGGCATCATTGCCTTATAAATCAGGTCCGCTATTTGCTTCAATTATCCTGGACTTTTCATTACCTGTAACCCCTTGCAAGCTAGCCCAAGACAAGATGACGCACCTCGAAATTCGCAATCCGGCTCGCCGCTACGGCGACAGCTCCGCAATCGGGAACATTGGTTTTTCGATCGCGGCTGGCGGCTTCCTTGCTCTGCGCAGTCCTTACGGCTGCGGCAAGGGGGACTTGCCATGTCTGTGAAAAATTCCGGCGGCAATAATGTATTGCCTTTCAAACGCGCCATTCCACGCACCGCCCCGGAAAAAACGGCGGAAGCGGAACTGATGGAATTGTTGATCACTTACGATCACTTGATCGCGCTGTTAAGGGATACCTGCGACGAGGGGCTGGATAACCTGGCCGATAACATAGTCGGTTCAGTCGTGCGCTGCAGGGCGGCGCTGGCGAGCGGGATGGATGCGCACGCAGGCCGGAAGATGGAACAGGAAATGAGGGCGGGTTTGCATGAATTCCCGCGCATCCTGCGTTCGCTGCTGCCCGGCATGGGCCCGCGCCTGGGGGAAAGCATGGAGCGCAAGCTGGGCATCCGCTTTTCCGGCTACGAATAGCTGGAAGATCGTGCGCCCATGTCGGCACGCCTCCTTGTTGGGAATCAGCCGCACTATTTGCTACAATTGCCGCGGTTTTTTCATTCCCCATAATCCCTTGCAGACCAGCCCCAGGACAAGATGGCGCTCCTCGAAATTCGCAACCTCAGCCGTCGTTTCGGCGACAACACGGTAGTCGACAACATCAGCCTCTCCATCGAGGCTGGCGAATTCTTTACGCTGCTCGGTCCTTCCGGTTGCGGCAAGACGACGCTGTTGCGCATGATTGCCGGTTTCGATGCGCCGGATGCGGGCCAGATCCTGCTCGATGGCATCGACCTGAGCGGCGTGCCGCCGGAGTCGCGCGCGGTGCGCACCGTGTTCCAGAATTACGCCTTGTTCCCGCACATGACGGTGGCGCAGAACATCGCGTTCCCGCTCGAAATGGCAAACACACCGAAGTCTGAAATCAAACAGAAAATCGAGGAAGCGCTGGACGATGTGCGGCTCTCCGGTTTTGCTGCGCGCTGGCCGCATGAATTGTCCGGCGGACAGCGGCAACGCGTGGCGATTGCGCGCGCGCTGGTGACGCGCCCCAGGCTGCTGCTGCTCGATGAGCCGCTGTCGGCGCTGGATGCGCAATTGCGCGAACAGATGCAGATTGAATTGATCAACCTGCAAAAGGAAGTCGGCATCACCTTCATCTATGTCACCCACGATCAAGCCGAGGCGCTTGCGCTGTCGCACCGGATTGCGGTGATGAACAAGGGTCAGGTCGAGCAGCTAGACGAACCTGCGCGCATCTACAGTTACCCGAAGAGCCGCTTCGTCGCCGACTTCATCGGCACCTGCAATCTGTTCGATGGCACCGTCACGCAGATAGAAGGCAACACGATGTTGCTGGACGTGCCCGGCATGGGTGCCGTGAAGGCTGTGGCAGCGCCGGATGCGGTGGTCGGCAGCCAGGGCACGATAGCGCTGCGTCCCGAGAAGACCCAGGTCAGCGCCGAAATCGTCAGCGGCGTGGCGGATGAAAATCACTTTGACGGTTACGTTAAAGAATTGCTCTACATGGGCGGCGTCACCGTCTATATCGTCGAGACCGAAGGCGGCGTGCGGATAGAAACGCTGCTGGCCAATTCTGCGATCGGCCGGCCGCGCCTGTTTGAAGTCGGCGATGCCGTCGATGTTGCGTGGCGCGTCGATGCCGGACATTTCATCGCGCTAGCCAGCCATGGCTGACACCGGGACAGCAACTGCGTCGCAAAAGCGCGATCAGCCATCGCTGGCGCGCTGGCTGATCAGCGGGCCGCCGCTGCTGTACCTGATCTTCTTTTTTGCGGTGCCTACGCTGATCATGGCGTTCGCGGCATTCCGCTATCCCGGCGATTACGGCGGGCTGGCGCCGCTGTTCGATGATGCCGGCGCGCTCGACCTGACGCTGGAAAGTTTCACGCCGTTTTTCAGCGACTTTGTCTATACGGCGATCTTCCTGAAGTCGCTGCTGTTTGCGATCATCACGACGCTGGTTTGTCTGCTGATGGCGTATCCGCTGGCGCTGCTGATCGCGCGCAGCCCGCAGAAGTGGCGCAACCTTTTGGTGCTGCTGGTGATCCTGCCGTTCTGGAGCAACTTCCTGATCCGTATCTATGCATGGATGATTATCCTGGGGCCGCAATCGGCATTGACGCGCGGCTTGAATGCAGTGCTGGACGTGTTCGGCTTCGCGCCCGTGACGCTGCTCTACAGTGCCTTTGCGGTGATCGTTGGCCTCGTCTATGTGCACCTGCCTTTCATGGTGCTCCCGCTGTATGCGAATCTGGAAAAGCACGATCCTGCCTTGCTCGATGCGGCACAGGATCTGGGCGCGGGCGCATGGCAGCGTTTCTGGCGCGTGACGTTCCCCTTGTCGCTGCCCGGCGTGTATGCGGGTGCGGCGCTGGTCTTCATTCCGGCGCTCGGGATATTTGCGGTGTCCGACCTGCTCGGCGGCACCGGCGGCATCATGATAGGCAATGTGATCAAGCAGCAATTCCTCGATTCGCGCGACTGGCCTTTCGGCAGCGTGCTATCCATCATGCTGACAGTGGCGGCATTGGCGGCGGCCGGCCTGGCCGCTTTGCTGGCACGGCCGCGCAGGAGGGCGCATGCATAAGGGCGCGTCAAAAAATTCGCTCTGGCTGACGGCAGCGGCAGTGCTGGTCTATGCCTTCCTGTATCTGCCGCTGGTGATCGTCGTCGTGTATTCATTCAACGATTCGCGCCTCAATGCCGAGTGGGTAGGCTTCACGCTGGACTGGTATCGCAAACTGTTTGCCAATGACGAGATGCTGCGCGCCGCCGGCAATTCGCTGATCATTGCGCTGGTGTCGAGTGCCGTGTCTACGCTGCTGGGGACGATGGCGGGGTTTGCCTTGCATCGCTACAAGATACGTTTGCTGCAAGTGCTGGTGCTGACGCCGATCGCGATACCGGAAATCCTGGTCGGCGTATCGCTGCTGATTTTTTTCGTGATGCTGAACCTGACCCTGGGCATGTTGTCGGTGACGCTGGCGCATATCGCCTTCAGCCTCGGCTTTGTCGCGATCGTCGTGCGTTCGCGCTTGAGCGGGATGGATGAAAGCCTGACCGAAGCCGCGCGCGATTGCGGCGCCACGCCGTGGCAAGCCTTCCGCCGGATTACCTTGCCGCTGATCATGCCGGGCGTGGTGGCGGGTGCGCTGATGGCGTTCACGCTATCCATAGACGATTTCGTGATTACCTTCTTCACTGCTGGCGCGAATACCTCGACCTTGCCGCTGCAGATATATTCGATGATCAAGATCGCGGTGACGCCGGAAGTCAATGCCGTCTCTACCTTGTTGATGGCCTTGACCTTGCTTCTGATCGTGATTGCTTCCAAACTGACGCCCAACGCCTTCCGTTCCTGATTCTTTTCTCTGGACTCGCCATGAAAAAATTATTCGCTATTGCTTCCTTGCTGTTACTTGCCGTTTCTACCTCCACTTCGGCGCAGGCGCAAAACAAGCTGCACCTGTACAACTGGAACAATTACATTGCGGCCGAAACGGTGCAGCGCTTTGAAGCATCATGCAAATGCCAGCTGGTGCAAAGCTATTACGGCGATAACGAGGAAATGCTGGCCAAGCTGGCGGCCGGCGCCAAAGGCTATGACTTGATCGTGCCGACCGGGAATGCGCTGCAATCGCTGATCAAGCAAAACGCC
Source organism: Herminiimonas sp. (assembly GCF_030645555.1). GTDB lineage: Bacteria > Pseudomonadota > Gammaproteobacteria > Burkholderiales > Burkholderiaceae_D > Oxalicibacterium. The sequence continues at coordinate 677 of NZ_JAUSME010000309.1, read as the reverse complement.
TTGCAGCCGATTGACAAGAAGCAGTTGGGCAACTTCAAGAACCTGAACCCGCAATACCTGAATACCGATTTCGACAAGGGCAACCAGTACTCGGTGCCGTATGCCTACACGATCACATTGATAGGCTATAACGAGCAGAAAATGAAAGAGCTGGGCATCACGGTCGATAGCTGGGCTGCGATTTTCGATCCGGCAATACTGGCCAAGCTCAAGGGCAAGATCACGGTGCTGGATTCAGCCAATGAATTGATGGCCGCTGCGCTGAAGTATTTGGGCTACTCGGTCAACGACATCGATGAAAAACACTGGCAGGAAGCCAAGAACCTGATCCTGAAAGCCAAGCCTTACTGGGCGTCTTTCAACGGCACCAGCTATATCAAGGGGCTGACGGTAGGCGATATCTGGCTGGTGCATGGTTATTCCAGCGATATTTTCCAGGCCGATATCGATGCGCAAAAAGCCGGCCGCAAGTTCCGCATCCGTCACGCCTTGCCGAAGGAAGGCGCGGCGATGTCGCTCGACAGCCTGGTGATCCCGAAAGATGCGCCGCGCGCAGACCTGGCGCATCAATTCATCAACCTCGTCCTTGACGGTAAAAATTCAGCCGAATTGACCAATATGATAGGCACTGGCAACCCGAACAGCGCCGCCTTACCCTACATCAAGCCGGAGATTGC
>NZ_JAUSME010000291.1 GCF_030645555.1 Herminiimonas sp. | reverse complement strand
AACTGACAAAATAACAAGCATTTCGGCAAAGTAACCAGTATTTGCAACGCTAATTCAGTTATCAAACTTGCTTGCCTTGCCCTATTATTCAAGGATAGGCCGATATCCGGCCATCCAACAATAAAGCGCGCGCGCCGTCATGCAAGACAAGACAGACCAACCATCGCAAAATCCCGCAGAGATCGCACGAGAAGCATTCCGTCAACTGGCCACGCGCAGGATTGCACCTACCCCGGATGCCTACCGCAAAATTTACGATGAAATCGCCGGTTATGCGATAGAACCCACGCCGGAAGACATTTTCAGCGAATTTGCCGGCACCCTGCTCTCTGCTCCTGACGCTGTTGCTACTATAGGCAAAGCGCTGCAAACTGCCGCCGCCACACCCTACTGGCCAGATTACGGCAAAGGTCTGGCGCAGCTGGTCAGCCATTATCAAACCCAGCTCGCTGCACGCAGCAATGTCAGCATAGCCACACCGTCGACAAATGCGACCGCAAGCGTACTCTCCTCACTGATAGACGACCCGCAACCGGCCTTGCTGCGCGATCTGCTGATGCGCACACTGACACTGGCAGTTGCTTCGCTGTTGCAAGGCGTGCCCGCCCTGGCGGAAGAAGCCGAGACGCTGGGGAAATCGATCAAGGATGCACAAAGCGAAGCCGCACTCAATGAAGCCTCCGTGCGCCTGAAGCAGCTGTGCTTCAAGATCGAGCTGAAAAGTGGCGACATGGCGGAACAACATGAACTGTTGCTGCGCCTGTTCCGCCTGCTGCTTGAAAACATAGGCGGCTTGATCGAGGATGACTCATGGATGCACGGGCAAATTGAAGCTGTCCAGAATTTGATAGAAGGGCCTATCAACGATACGGCACTCAGGGAAGTCATGCGCAGCCTGAAGGAAGTGATCTACAAGCAGGGCACGCTGAAGCACAGTCTGGTCGAAGCAAAAGATACGGTGAAAAACATGATGGTTACATTCATAGACCGGCTCGGCGAAATCGCCACCACGACCGGCAATTATCACAAGAAGATCGATAGTTACTCCAAACAGATCAACGCTACTGCTGACGTCGGCAAGCTGAGCAAGATACTCGATGAAGTAATGAAAGAAACGCGCATTGCGCAGAATGAAGCATTGCGTTCGCGCGACGCCATACTCGCCGCCCGCAAGGATGTCGAGGATGCCGAAACACGCATCCACAATCTCGAAACCAAGCTGGAACAGATGAGTGAACTGGTGCGCGAAGACCAATTAACCGGCAGTCTCAACCGCCGTGGCCTGGAAGATGTATTCGAACGCGAACTGGCACGCGCCGAGCGCCGCAAATCCCCGCTCTGCATCGCCATGCTGGATCTGGATGATTTCAAGAAAATCAATGACACCCATGGCCACTCTGCAGGTGATGAGGCGCTGATACACTTGGTGCGCGTCATCAAGGAAACGTTGCGCTCGATGGATGTCATCGCCCGCTTTGGTGGTGAAGAATTCCTCATCGTCTTGCCCGATACCGGCCTCGATGAAGCGATTCAAACCATCACGCGCGTACAAAGGGAATTGACCAAGCAGATCTTCATGCATAACCATACGCGCCTGCTGATGACTTTCAGCGCCGGCGTCGCCATGCGTGGCGAGAAGGAAGACCAGCAATCGATGATCAAGCGGGCCGATGCATCCTTATATGCAGCCAAAAAAGCCGGCAAGAACCGCGTGATCTCTGCCGGATAAGCTCCGCAGGTGCACTGGAAACTCTAGGAACGATGGCATAAACGCCATCAAGCCAGCCGAAATTCTGCATTTCTTTCCCTCGCCACCCTGTTAGTGGCGAGGGGAAACCCCTCTTCAGCAAGCATGCCCTGCTCTGCGACACTGTTCCTGTCATTATATTTATCGTATTTATTTGCATCGCCGCAAGCGAAAAATAGTCATTTCAATAACATCCCACTCGACAGGAAATCAGAAAAATGTAGGGTAAATGCGCTTTTTATTTGTTTTAAATATCAGCGTATTTCCTTAAAGATTTTCCGCATAGCAACCGTCAAAGAAAGTATCTGGCTGCAGTTTGGGCGAGACCGGAAAAAATTTAGTTTCACTTCAGCTCTAAACTTTTTCCGGAATCGTCCGATAAAACTTACAACGACATTGAATATGCAAAATAACGCAAATCAAGGTTGACAGTGCTTCAGTCGGACTTCCATCGGACTACTACAGGAGAATCACCATGCCATCAGTCATCAATACCAATACCTCGTCGTTAAATTCACAACGCAACTTGACGACATCACAAACTTCACTCGCAACGTCACTGCAGCGTCTGTCTTCCGGCTTGCGTATTAACAGCGCAAAAGATGATGCTGCTGGCCTGGCAATTTCGGATCGGATGACCGGTCAAATCAACGGCTTGAACCAAGCTTCACGTAACGCAAACGACGGCATTTCGCTGGCGCAAACCGCTGAAGGCGGCTTGGGCACTGCAACCGATCTGTTGCAACGTATGCGTACCCTGGCTGTGCAATCAGCCAACGGCACCAACTCTTCATCAGACCGTGCTTCGCTGCAAGAAGAAGTCAGCCAACTGCAACAAGAGTTGAACCGCGTTGCCAATACAACCCAGTTCAACGGCCAAAACATTCTGGATGGTTCGCTCAACAACGCCCAGTTCCAGGTCGGCGCAAACGCCAACCAAACGATCAACTTCTCGATCGGCAGCGCACAAGCTTCAGCTATCGGTAACAACTCGCTGGCTCAAAACGGCGGCGGTATCATGCAAAATGCGATCGCAGTTGCTGCAACGATCCCGGCCAACGGCGTTGTTGGCGGCTCCCTGACGATTCAAGGTAACGGCGCAACGAGTGGTGCAATCACGGTCGCTGCCGGCGCAAGCGGCAAGGCTATCGTTGACTCAGTCAATGCAGCATCCGGCGCAACTGGCGTTAGCGCAACGGCAGTAACATCGGCTACGCTGGGTGGCTTCCTCTCCGGCTCGGTTTCCTTGACATTGCAAGGCGCACCTACTGCTGCAGGCGCTGCCAACCCAGTGACGATCAGCGCTACGCTGGCTTCGGCAACTGACGTCGGCTCGCTGACCAAGGCTATCAATGATCAATCCGGTAGCACAGGCATCTCTGCAGTTGCAGATCTGGCAACCGGCAAAATCGCCCTGACCCAATCGCAAGGCTACGATATCAGCGTCGTCAACAACTCGACACAAACTGCAATTTCGTTTGTTGGCGGTACAACGGCAAACGGCGGTACAGGCACAGCAGTCACGCTGGGCGCTGGCGGTGCAAATGATTCGTCGACAGTTGGTGCAAAAATCTCGTTCAACTCAGCGAGCGCTTTCACCACCACTGCAGTTGGCGCAGGTATCACCTCGGCACTGGCAATGAGCAGCTCGCTGTCTTCGGTTGCTTCGATCGATATCACAACCCTGACCGGTGGCGTTCCAACTGGTGCTAACAGCGCGTTGCAAATCATCGACTCCGCACTGGCTAACCTGAGCTCGTCAAAAGCGTCGCTGGGTGCTCTGCAAAATCGTTTTGCTACGGTTGTTACCAACCTCAGCACCACCAGCGAAAACTTGAGCGCAGCTCGCAGCCGTATTCTGGATGCTGACTTCGCTTCGGAAACAGCCAGCCTGACCCGCGGTCAAATCTTGCAGCAAGCTGGTACTGCCATGCTGGCGCAAGCAAATGCCCTGCCTAACGGCGTGTTGGCTCTGCTGCGTGGCTAATAGCCAGGTAGTTGATGTGATGTAGAACGACTCCCCGGCTGCAATTTCGCAGTCGGGGATTTGTCACAATTGGAGTAAATCATGGACATCGGACAAATTGGCAGCGCCAGCAAGGCCGTCACTTACATAGATCAATCAGCATCTAACGTGGCAGCAGGCGCAGTATCAAAAGAAAACTCTGCACCGGTTATAACATCGAGCGCCGTCCAGAAACCGGACGCGGCGCCGCCAGAGGCGCAAGTCAACCAGGCAGTCAAGGAAATCAATACCGCCTTGAAAAACCTGTCACCGAATCTTGAATTTTCCGTCGATGCAGAGAGCAATCGCACGATCGTCAAAGTCATGGATCTGCAGACCAAACAAGTGCTGCGCCAAATGCCTTCGGCTGAAGCAATCGAGATCTCCAAGGCCCTGGATAAACTGCAAGGCTTGCTGGTCAAGCAAAAAGCTTAAAATCGAACGAACTGTTGCAGATTTTGGATTCCCGCCTGATCGGTGCGCTGAATCGTATTAACTAAGAGGTAAATGTCCCTCTTACTTTCGACTTGCGTTGCATGATCGGCCTTTATAGTATGGTTTTTCTCTATATTAGGAGAAGCAAGTGGCCGTTTCATCTATAGGCGTAGGCTCCGGCCTCCCCCTCGACGCCCTGTTGACCAACATCATGACGGCGGAAAGTCAGCCGTTGACATTGATGGCGAAGAAAGAGGCCAGCTACCAGGCCAAACTCTCCGCTTACGGCAATCTCAGTGGCGCGCTCAGCACGTTCCAGGCAGCGATGGCAACGCTGGGGAAAAGCTCGACCTTTGAAAACCTGCAAACCACAATCGCCGACAAAACGATTTTCAATGCCACCGCCACCAGCAAGGCAGCCTCCGGCACGTATCAAGTTGACGTCACCAAGCTGGCACAGGCGCAGACCCTGACGACCACAGGGCAAACCAGCAAGACTGCCTTGATAGGCAGCGGCGCGACCACCACGCTGACCTTTCAATTCGGCACCATTAGCGGCGGCACGCTCACGAACGGCACCTACGCCGGTGCGACTTTTACGCAGGATGCCAATCAGGCAACCGGCACCGTCACCATCAACAATGGTGACAATTCCCTGCAAGGCATACGCGATGCCGTCAACGCCGCCAATATCGGCGTGACGGCGACCCTGGTTTCCGACGGTAGCGCCACGCCTGATCACTTGATTTTCATTTCAAAAAAGACTGGTGAAGTCTCCAGCATGAAGATCGATGTCAGCGGCGATGCAACCCTGCAAGGTTTGCTGGCCAACGATCCGGCCGGCACGCAAACCATGAAACAAACCAGCATCGCGCAAAACACGCAGCTGACGGTAAACGGCTTCTTCATCAACAGCGCAACCAATGAAGTCAAGGAAGCGATACAGGGCGTCACCCTGAACGTCGCCAAGATCGGCACGACTTCAATGACCATCGCCAAAGACAGCGCGGCCGTCCAGACCAGCGTCAACAGCTTTGTCAAAGCCTACAATGACCTTGCCAAAACGATCAAGAGTCTGACCGCTTACAATGCAGAAACCAAAACCGGTGGATTGCTGGTTGGCGACTCGACCGCGCGGACAGTCCAGGATCAGCTGCGCAAAACGCTGTCGACTTCACTGGAAGGACTGAGCAACAGCAATATGTCGCTCGCCCAAATCGGCGTCGGCTTTCAAAAAGATGGCACGCTGGCAGTCGATTCCGCCAAGCTGACCAAGGCACTCGAAACCAATTACGACGATATCGCCGGCTTGTTCGCCACTGTAGGCAAAACAACTGACAGCCTGATCAATTTCAGCAGCTCCACGTCGGCCACCAAGGCTGGCAGCTACGACGTTACCGTCACCAAACTGGCGACCCGCGCGAGCATGACGGGCGACGTCAATCTGAACGCGGGCACGACCACGATTGCCGCAGGTACGAAAATGAGCGTCACGGTTGATGGCGTCACCTCCCGCATCGCATTGGCGGAGGGTACATACACTTCAGCCCAGATCGCTTCCATGCTGCAATCGGCCATTAACGGCGCATCGGAAATCTCGACTGCCGGCTCCAAGGTGACGGCTACCATAGACAGCAACGGCTTCCTTAATCTGCAGTCCGATCGCTATGGCTCCGCATCCAAGATCAGCCTTGTTTCCGATACCGGCACCTCTGCGGCAACCTTGCTCGGCAGCGTGTCGGGCGGTATTGATGGCGTCGATGTCGAAGGCACCATAGGCGGCGTTGCGGCGACCGGCTCCGGCCAGATTTTAAGTGCCGGCAAGGGTTCGGATGCGCTGGGCCTCAAGCTGGAAATCGTCGGCGGCACATTGGGCAGCCGCGGCAGGGTCGATTTCTCGCAAGGCTATGCTGATCGCCTGAGCAAGCTGACTGACGGCTTCATAGGAAGCGAAGGCTTAATTGCCGGCAATACCGCCAGCATCAACAGCATCATCAAGAACATCACCGCCGATGCAGATGCATTCAAACTGCGCCTGGTCGGCATCGAAGCGCGTTATCGCAAGCAATTCTCGGCCCTGGATGCACTGGTCGCGAGCATGCAGGCAACGCAGACATATTTGACGCAGCAATTGGCATCGATCGCAGCTAACAGCACCTCGAGTTAATAGACACGGTTTCGGGAGAAAAAGAATGTTTGGATCTATGCAAAGCGGAGCGAGCGCCTATGCCAAAGTCGGCATGGAAACCGGCGTCGTCGCCGCCAACCCGCACCAACTGATAGTCATGTTGTTTGAAGGCGCACAGGTCGCACTCAACCATGCGGCGCAACACATGAAGGCTGGTAACATCGCGGAAAAAGGGAAATCGATTTCCAAAGCGATCATGATTATCGAAAACGGCCTGCGCGCCAGTCTCGACAAGACAGTCGGTGGAGAAATCGCGCTCAACCTGGATGCACTTTATGAATACATGAGCAGCCGTCTGCTGATTGCCAACATCCACAGCCAGCTGGATGTACTGGAAGAAGTGCAGGCACTTTTACAGGATATCAAGGGCGCATGGGCAGGCATGCTGGAACCTGCGGCACCAGCTACAGTCGCCTCGATATTGCAGATTCCGCAAGCGCCTCCTTACGACGCGCTCGCACCCAGAACACCACGCCTGATGAAAGCCTGAGCGATGATGAACGAACAAGAAGTCATATACCTGTACGAAAATGTCGCTACCATCACCGACAAAATGCTGTCGGCCGCACGCGATAGCGATTGGGATGAACTCGCCAGTCTAGAGGCACGCTGCGCCGATCATGTCGCCAAGCTCAAAGCCGGCGAAGCACCGGTTGCGCTGACCGGCGCGCTGCGCGAACGCAAGGTCAAGATCATCCAGAAAATTCTGGCTGACGATCGTGAAATCCGCAACATCACCGAACCCTGGATGCAGAAATTGTCGCGCATGATCAATAGCAACGGAACCGAACGCAAATTGCATCAAGCTTATAACGCCAATCAACCACGCTGATAAATGCTGCCACGGGCCGACATCGCAGGTACCCGGCCCATCGTCCTGGTCGAGGCCAGCGCACCAATCTCGGCGCTGGGGCAACCAAAGCAGGAAGCACTGGACCGGCTGATACAGCTCACGCTGGGCAAGGAATACCAGGCGCAGGTTTTGTCGCGTCTGGCCGATGGCAACTTCCTGGTCAAGATCGATGATGCTGCCGCCAGCATGGCGCTGCCACCAGGCACCAAGGCCGGCGACACACTGGACCTGACTTTACTCTCGACGCAGCCGCGCCCTACTTTCTTGCTGGGCAAGCCGGAAGCGGGAGCGACTACCTCACTGAGCAATGCCGGGCGCCTGATCGGCAACATGCTCCAGCTGGCGCAGCAAGGTGGCATGCCGACCACTCTCATCGGCAAGACACCCCTGCTCGCTGCGCCCGGTGCAAGCTCCGCACAGATAGCCGGCGCGCTACAAAACGCAGTCACATACAGCGGGCTGTTTTATGAATCACATGTTGCGCAATGGGCCATGGGCACGCGCCCTGCCAGCGATTTATTGCTTGAACCGCCAGCCAAACACAGCCTTGCCGCGCAGAGCGGCAATACACAGCCGCCACCGGCAGACGCCACCAGCAACGATCTGGGCAAGTTAATGGCCAATATGCGTGCATGGGTAGGCGGGGAACGCGCGCTGCCTGATCTGTTAGGCACTTCACAAACCGGCAACATCGACCAGGAAAACATCGCCCCCGTCGCCGGCAAACAGCAGGACATTGCTGCCAGTGAGGGCATCAAGCTCATCAACCTGCAACTCGATGCGCTGGAACAGCGCCGCATCATGTGGCAAGGCGAACTCTTCCCTGGGCAGCCACTGGAATGGGAAATTTCAGACGACACACCGGAAAAAAACAAGGATCAAGCCGAACCTGAAGCATGCTGGAAAAGTACCGTGCGTTTCAGCTTGCCTACCCTGGGTTCCGTATCCGCGACGATACGCCTGAGCGGAGAACACGTGCAGGTGCAGGTCCATACCGCCAACGAAGAAAGCGCGGCAACACTGCGCAGCCAAGGCAAGCTGCTGGCGGATGCCCTGGGTGCTGCAGGCTCGACGCTGGATGCGCTGTTGGTCAGGCAGGGAGATCCGCAGGATGGATAAGGTCAAGCCGCTGGCCAACGCCGTGGCGCTTGCTTACCATAGCGGAGACTCGGCGCCGCGCATAGTGGCAAAAGGACATGGCTTGATTGCCGAACAGATCATAGAACGGGCAAAAGAACATGGCGTCGCCGTGCATGAATCGAAGGAACTGGTTGCCTTGCTGATGCAGGTAGAGCTGGATGAGCATATTCCGCCGGCGCTGTATCGTGCCGTGGCCGAACTTTTGGCGTGGTTATATCGCGTAGAAGCTGCCCAACAACGCGGCGGCAATGTATGATGTCAAAGGTTAAATCGATACCGATGATTTACACACTGTTTTGAAAATAACAATGAATCTTGCAAGTGATCACGAAAATGATGAGCTCACCCCTTACCGGGTCAATTCCCGCCGGGAAGTCATCGCATTGCTGCGCAGCATAGGCGAACGCAATCAGCTGGTCAGAATGTTGATCAACCACGGCAGCGATACCATCGTGACATCGATCCTGAAAATCGATGAGGCAAATAATACGGTCTTGCTCGATTGCGCACCGACTGCCGTGATGAATCAACGCGTGCTCGATAGCGAAACCCTGTCATTTGAAACGGTGCTGGAAAGCATACGCATCCTGTTCACGTCGCCGGCTGCAGAGCGCTGCACTTACGAAAATCTGCCTGCCTTTATCATCCCGCTGCCCAAAAGCGTGATTCGCCTGCAACGCCGCGAATTCTATCGCGTGCCGACACCGCTTTCCAACCCGGTCCGTTGTACCGTCCCGTTCAAGTCTGAGGATCAAATCATCTCGGTCGAGACGACACTGCACAATATCAGCGGTGGCGGCGTTTCCATAGTCGACGAGAAAAAACTGATCGATTCCACACCGGGCCGCATCTATGAAAATTGCCGCATTGATTTACCAGGCGGCGCAGTCACCGTGGCCCTGCAAATGCGTAATCTGATGGAAGTAACGCTGACCAATGGCAAAAGCATCCACAGGCTGGGATGTGCATTTATAGACCCATCCAACGGCACGCTGGGCGCGGTACAGAAGTACATTACCAAACTCGAAAGAGATCAGAACGCGAAGGCCACGGGCCTGGGCTAAGGCTAAAGCAGAGAATTAGAAGTGCAGCAATTTCAGGCGGACGATGCGCGATGCAAGGTCGCTGCATGCGGATAAAAGCGGAGCAAAGCTATACCTGCATGTTCATCATTTCCTGGTAGGCCGATACCAGCTTGTTGCGCACCTGTACCGTTGCCTGAAATGAAATACTCGCCTTTTGCATCGAAATCATCACATCCGACAGATTGACGCTGTCGTCGCCCAGCGTAAATTTCTGTCCCAATTGATCCGCACTATTTTGTGCGCTGGCCACATTGTCCAGCGACGCCTTCAATGCCTGGGAAAAGTCGACACGGGTCGCCGACTTCTCAGTCGGCAAGACGCCACCCAGAGGGTTGACGGCAGGCTGCGAGCGTGCGGCGGCCGCCTTGAGTTGCGCGACCATCGCATCGATTGCTGTTGAATCAATTCCACCGACTTTCATTATTTTCTCCATCGAATTGCAAGTCGAGCGCTACAATTGCCTCAACCGCTACGCCCGGAATCCCCTGACAAGGAACGCCAAACCTACCCTGCCAAGTTATCACGCCCGCCAATTTGAATCCGTCTGATAAGCTGTAGAAACATTGCTCTGTTCCAACGATTGAAATTCTTGATACCCTAGACAATTCATGCTGCGGAAAAAAGTTTTAAGAGCGAGAACACCAATGAATAATGCAGCGCAATTTGACGCCAGTCACGCAGGAGCACAACCATGGCAGTAGTCGTAGCAGATGAAGGCAGCCTTGCCCAGAGCGTGACTGTCAGCGGCCCCAACACCATTATCAACATGGCAAGGTCGCCGAATGGGCGCAAATTCCTGCTGATGCTGGGTGCAGCTGCAGTGATTGCAGTCATGGCCGGCATCGTGCTGTGGGGACAGAAGCCGGAATACCGCGTACTGTTTTCCAATTTCTCGGATCGCGATGGCGGCGCCATCATGACTTCGCTGCAGGCTGCCAATGTGCCGTACAAATTTGCCGAAGGTGGCGGTGCGATCCTGGTACCAGCCGACAAGGTGCATGAAATCCGCCTGAAGCTGGCAGCGGAAGGCTTGCCGAAAGGCGGCAGTGTCGGCTTCGAGCTGATGGAAAATCAAAAACTCGGCGTTTCGCAATTCCTCGAACAAGTCAATTTTCAACGCGCACTGGAAGGCGAACTCGCCCGCTCGATACAATCCGTCGGTGCCGTGCAAGCCGCCCGCATCCACCTTGCCTTGCCCAAGGCATCCGTGTTCGTACGCGACCAGCAAAAACCAACTGCCTCGGTATTGCTGAACCTGCATCCCGGCCGCACGCTGGACCAGCAGCAAGTCAGCGCCATCGTGCACCTGGTCGCCAGCAGCGTGCCCGAGCTGTCGCCGAAAAACGTGACGATCGTCGATCAATCGGGCAATCTGCTGTCTGAAAACAACAAGCCTGCCGGTACCAATACGCTGGATCCATCGCAGCTCAAATACGTGCAGGAATTACAGCAAAATATAGCCAAGCGTATCGAGTCGATCATCACGCCTATCGTCGGCCTCAACAATATTCGGGCAGAAGCAACCGCCGATGTTGATTTCTCGACCAGCGAGCAAGCGGCTGAAATTTACAAACCGAATCAGGTTCCAAGCAGCGCCACCGTACGCAGCCAGCAAACCAGCGAATCGTCGAATGGCAGCGGAGCCGCCGCATCGGGCGTACCGGGTGCCTTGACCAACCAGCCGGCGCCTGCAGCCACCGCACCACTTACCACACCGCCACCACCAGCTGCAGCGGGTACACCAGGCGCACCAGCGGCAACTGGTGCAACGGCGACAGCGGCCACGCCGACCCAGCGCGACACCACCACCAACTATGAAGTGGACAAGACCATACGCTATGTTCAGCAGCCTATGGGCGGCTTGAAACGCCTGTCGGTCGCGGTAGTCGTCAACCATAAACGCGTCGTCGGCAAAGATGGAAAAGTCAGTATCCGGCCATTGACGGACATTGAAAAAACGCAAATCACCGACCTGGTGAAAGAAGCGATGGGTTACAACAAAGACCGTGGCGATACGCTCAATGTCGTCAACAGCCCGTTTGCCGGCAATGAAAAGGAAGAAATCGTCAAGCCGCCTATCTGGGAACGGCCGGAAGCCATAGACATGGGCCTGCAGGCAGGCAAATATCTGGCCATAGGCCTGGTTCTGCTGATCCTGTATTTCAAAGTATTGAAGCCGCTGCTCAACAAGCTCAATCCACCGCCTTTGCTCGCCTTGAGCGACGAAAGCGAAGGGCCGGTGAAAACCGCGCAGGAACTGGAAGAGGAAGCCAAACCGATGGGGATACATCCGCATAGCTACCAGCAAAATCTGGAAGCGGCCAAGGATCTCGCCAGGACAGATCCGAAGGTAGTTGCCAACATAGTCAAAGCGTGGGTGGGAAATGATTGAAAACGGCATACAAAAAGGCGCCATATTGATGCTTGCACTCGGCGCGAACGAAGCAGCCGAAGTGATGAAATATCTCGGCCCGCGCGAAGTGCAAAAACTCGGCGCAGCAATGTCCACGATGAAAGCCATCCAGAGCGAAGAACTGGTTGCCGTCCTCGGCGAATTTCGCAGCGAGACGGAAAAAAACACCTCGCTCGGGCTCGATTCGGACGAGTACATACGCGATGTGCTGACCAAGGCGCTGGGCGACGACAAGGCCGCCTCGCTGCTCAATCGCATCCTCGGTGCACGCGATGCCAGCGGCATAGAAAGCCTGAAATGGATGGATGCGCAATCAGTGGCCGATCTGGTGCGCAATGAACATCCGCAAATCATCGCCACCATCCTGGTGCATCTGGAACGCGATCAAGCCAGCGAGGTACTGGATCACTTTACCGAACGCCTGCGCAATGACTGCGTGCTGCGCATCGCCACGCTCGATGGCGTGCAGCCAGCCGCATTGCGCGAACTCAACGAAGTGCTGACCAAACTCCTCACCGGCAATGAAAACCTGAAGAAAAAACCGATGGGCGGCATCCGCGCCGCGGCGGAAATCCTCAACTTCTTCAATGGCGAAAACGAGATATCGGTGATGGCCAACCTCAAGGGCTACGACAACGACATGGCGCAAAAGATCATGGACGAGATGTTCGTGTTCGACAACATCATGGATATTGAAGATAGAGGCATCCAGCTGCTGCTGCGCGAAGTGCAGTCCGAATCGCTGATCATTGCACTCAAGGGCGCGAGTCCCGACCTGCGCGAAAAATTCTTCAAGAACATGTCGCAGCGTGCCGGCGAAATGATGCGCGAAGATCTCGAGTCCAAGGGCCCGGTGCGCCTGTCCGAGGTCGAAACAAATCAAAAGGAAATCCTGCAAATCGTGCGTCGCCTGGCCGACGAGGGGCAACTCACATTAGGCGGCAAAGCGGAAGACGCCTATGTCTGACGTCATTCCAAAGGCACAACAATCGGCGTATCAACGCTGGGAAATGACTTCATTCGGCGAAGACAAGCCTGCTCTCGGCGACAAGCCGCGCACGGCCGCCGACGAGCTGGCAGCAGCCAATGCAGCAGCAGCCGCGCATACAGCGAGTATTGCTGCGATGGCCGAGCAGATCGACAATGCGCGCGCGCAGGCACACGCAGAAGGTTATGCCAGCGGTCTGGAAGAAGGCCGTGCAACCGGATTGGCCGAAGGTCGCGCGCTCGCCGAACATGAGCGACTCTGCCTGCAGCAGATAGCCGACACCTTCGGCACCGAAGTCGCACAAGCCAATGAATTGATCGCCAGCGACATGCTCGACCTGTCACTCGATCTGGCCAAGGCGATGTTGAAAACCGCCTTGAACGTGCGCCCGGAGCTCATCATCCCGCTGGTGCGGGAAGCAATCAATTATCTGCCGACGCTGCAGCAGCCCAGCCTGCTCCATCTGCACCCGGAGGACGCCGCGATAGTCGCAGCGCAGATGGGCGATGAATTAAGCACCGCCGGCTGGCGCGTGGTTGAAGATATGCACATGAATCGTGGCGGCTGCCGGGTAGAAACCGTCACCAACCAGATCGACGCCAGCGCACCCACCCGCTGGCAGCGCATTGCCGCTACGCTGGGCAAAGAATCCGACTGGCTCATCTAATGTCCGCCCATCCGAACAGCGGTCGCTGGCAAGCCTATCTGCGCGATTGCCGCGCCTTGCTCGATATCGCCGAACCCATGCTGGTCTCGGGCCGCATCACGCGCGTCGCCGGGCTGGTGATGGAAGCAGTCGGCTTGAAGCTGGCCGTCGGCAGTGCCTGCACAGTACCGCTGGCCAACGGTGCACGGATAGAAGCCGAGGTCGTCGGCTTTGAAAACGACAGGCTGTTCCTGATGCCGCAAAGCGATGTCGAAGGCATAGTGCCAGGCACCCGCGTATTCCCGGTCGAAGTGGTGCAGTCACTGCCGCGTCCCGGTTCGGTTTCGCATCCGCGCCGTCGCCCCAGCGACCGCACCCGCCATCTGCCGGTCGGCATCGAACTGCTGGGTCGCGTGCTGGATGGCGCCGGGCGCCCGCTCGATAATCTCGGTCCGCTCAATGCCGCGCATTCGGCACCATTGAATGTACGTGCCGCCAACCCGCTGTCGCGCGCGCCCATCACCGATGTACTCGATGTCGGCGTGCGCGCCATCAACAGCATGTTGACGGTCGGACGTGGCCAGCGCATGGGCTTGTTCGCCGGCTCCGGCGTCGGCAAAAGCGTCTTGCTCGGCATGATGGCGCGCTA
>NZ_JAUSME010000276.1 GCF_030645555.1 Herminiimonas sp. | reverse complement strand
TGCTGCTGGTGCCGGCAGCGATTCCTGTTGCGGTGCTGCTGGTGCAGGCACTGGCAGCATCTGCGAAAACGCGTGCGCGGCCCTTGCCTGCAGGTCGCCGGCCTGGTGTTGCAGTCCTGGTGCCGGCACATAACGAAGCGGTCGGGATTGCCAATACGGTCGCCGCTATCCGCGAGCAGTTGCAGGATGGCGACCGGATACTTGTTATTGCAGATAACTGCACCGATGACACGACGGCTTTGGCGCTGGCTGCCGGCGCGCCGGTGCTGGAGCGCCACAACCTTGATCAACGCGGCAAAGGCTATGCGCTTGATTATGGCGTGCAGCAACTGGCGCTCAGTCCGCCGGAAGTCGTCATCATGATAGATGCCGACTGCACGTTAAGCCCGGGCTCGATAGACAGGCTCGCATGCGTGGCGCTGGCTGCGCAACGTCCGGTGCAGGCGCTGGACTTGATGCGCGCAAGAAAAAATTCCGGCTTGAAAATGCGCATTGCCGAGTTTGCATGGATCGTCAAGAACCAGGTGCGCCCGCTGGGTTTTCAGCGTCTCGGTTTGCCCTGTCAGTTGATGGGCACCGGCATGGCTTTCCCGTGGTCGCTGATTGGCGCCGCCTCGCTGGCAAACGGCAGCCTGGCCGAAGACATGAAGCTGGGCATAGAGCTGGCCAGAAAAAATGCAGCGCCGCTTTTTTGTGCCGACGCCTGCGTCACCAGTTATTTCCCTTCTGGCGAAGCAGCGGCGCGCCTGCAGAGAACGCGCTGGGAACATGGCCATATGGGCATGATCGTCAGGCATGGCTTGCCCCTGTTGTGGCAAGGCCTGGTGCAGCGCGACCGCATGTTGATCGCACTCGCGCTGGATCTGTGCGTGCCGCCGGTGGCCTTGTTGACGATCGTCACACTAGCCTTGTTCATCGTTGCTGCGTGCGCCTGGCTGGTCTTCGGCTGGCTGGCGCCGCTGCTCGTGGCTGGCATCAACATGCTGGCATTAACGCTGGCGGTGCTGCTGGCGTGGCGGCAGTTCGGGCGCAGCGTCCTCAGTTTGCATGATCTGTTTTCAAGCCTGGCTTATGTGTTCTGGAAAATACCTTTGTACCTGAAATTTTTTGTGAACCGCCAGGTCGAGTGGGTGAGGGCAAAACGCGATGCAGAATAATTTTCCACGGCCGGCCGGCGACAGGGCAAGCGAGCCCGGCCCTGCCTATCCAGTCAAGACCGATTTTCAGCGCCAGGTTTATTGCCTGCTCGGCTTGCCCTTCGATGCGATCACGATGGAGCAGGCGGTCGCAAAAGTCAGCGATGCGGGACGCAGCCGACAGCGCTGTTTTTTTTCCACGCCGAATCTGAATTTTGCGGTGACCAGTTTGAGCGGTGGCGACTTCCGTGATTCCGTCATCCGCAGTGATCTGTCGATAGCCGATGGCATGCCGCTGGTATGGATCGCGCATCTGCTGCGGGTGCCGGTACGCGAGCGGGTTGCCGGCTCGGCCCTGTTCGAAACCTTGCGCAACAAGCGCGGCAAAGTGCTGCTGGTTTATTTCTTTGGCGGCCCGGATGGCGTGGCAGAAATTGCTGCAGACCGGCTCAATGCAAGTACTTCCGGCCTGGTGTGTGTGGGTCATCATTCGCCAGGTTTCGACAGTATCGAAAACATGAGCAGCGCTGCCGCGCTTGCCGACATCAATGCCAGCCGGGCTGATCTTCTGGTGGTCGCGCTGGGAGCCAGGAAAGGCCAGGCGTGGATAGAACGCAACCTGCCGCAACTGCAAGTGCCGGTGGTCAGCCACCTGGGCGCAGTGGTGAATTTTGTGGCGGGCACCGTGGCGCGCGCACCGGTATGGCTAGGCCAGCTGGGTGGTGAATGGTTGTGGCGCATCAAGGAAGAGCCATCGCTATGGAAACGTTATCTTGGCGATGGCTTGATGCTGCTCAGACTGATGGCCATGCATGTCATCCCGTGTGCAGTGGCGACGCGATTGCACAGGCGCGATGCCGGCGCGGTAGCGGCAGCACAAGTGTCGCTCGCGACGCAGGGAAATCAATGCACGATCACGGCGCGCGGTGCATGGGAAGACGGCAATCTGGCGCCGCTGCGCGCAGCGTTCGACATCGCAACGCAAGCGCCGTCGCATGTCCGCGTTGATTTTTCCGCCGTCACGCATATAGATAGCGCCTGCATCGCATTGCTGATGCTGCTGTATGGGCATCAATCGAAAATCGGCCTGCGCTTTGAGTTGTGCGATGTGCAGCCGGCAGTGCAGCGTTTGTTGCGCCTGTTTTGTGCCGACTATCTGGTCGGGTCTGGCCAGGATAGCCGGCAGGATAAACCGGTCAGTATGTCGATGCAATGACGATGCGTGGCGATGCGCGCGGATGGAAGGTCATTTTAATGCTGCTTAAATAATAAGCACGGCCTTTCCATATACAAATGTTTCTTCGTACAGAAAATTTCTGATTAAAAACAATTTGATCATGCATGTGCTTCATTCCTGAAAACAGTAGTTTATTGCGCAATCTTTAGAGGGAAAAATGAACTTTGTCTTCGTTCCTTAATCTTTATAAAGGTGCAACTACGCATCGCCATGGATAAATGAACTCATGAAAATACTGGTAACTGGAGGGGCCGGTTACATCGGCTCACATACGTGTGTAGAACTCATCAAGGCCGGGTATCAAGTAGTAGTGGTCGATAACCTGTGCAACAGCAAATCATCGGTGCTGGATCGCATCGCCACGATTACCGGCGTCACGGTACCTTTCATGCAAGTGGATCTGCGCGAGCGCGAGCAGCTGGAAAAAGTGTTTGCCCAACACCGCTTCGATGCAGTGATGCATTTTGCCGGACTCAAGGCGGTAGGCGAATCGGTAGCGGAGCCGCTGCGTTATTACGACAATAATGTGGAGGGCAGCTTGGTGCTGTTTCAGGTCATGGCGCAGCATGATGTGCGCAATCTGGTATTCAGTTCATCGGCCACCGTGTATGGCGATCCTGCCACGGTTCCGATACTGGAAGATTTTCCATTGGCGGCGACCAATCCCTACGGCCGCAGCAAGCTGATGATAGAAGACATGCTGCGCGATCTGGCGACGTCCGATCCGTCGTGGCGGATTGCCTTGCTGCGCTATTTCAACCCGGCCGGCGCGCATGAGAGCGGCTTGATCGGCGAAGATCCTAACGATATTCCGAATAATCTTTTCCCTTATGTGGCGCAGGTCGCATCCGGCCGCCGTTCCCTGTTGTCGGTATATGGCGACGATTATCCAACCGATGACGGCACCGGCGTGCGCGATTACATACACGTGGTCGATCTGGCGAGCGGCCATGTGAAGACCCTGGCGAAATTAACCGACAGCGACGCCGGCGTGATGACCTACAACCTTGGCACCGGTCGCGGCAGCAGCGTGCTGCAGATGGTGAAAGCCTTTGAACATGCAAGCGGACGGCCGATTCCATATCAGGTCGTGGCGCGCAGGCCGGGCGATATTGCCGTCTGCTATGCGGATGCATCGCTGGCGCAACGCGAACTTGGCTGGCGTGCCGAGCGCAGCATAGAACAGATGTGTGCGGATTCATGGCGCTGGCAGGCGATGTCGGAAGAGCGTCACGCCTTTGCCTGAGCTTCACTATCCGATCAACACTCAAGCAAATAATTCAGGGGAAAACATGAAAGCAATGATACTTGCAGCAGGCAAGGGCACCCGTGTCCAGCCACTTACCTATGAACTGCCGAAACCGATGATTCCTATCCTGGGCAAACCGGTGATGGAATACCTGGTCGAACATCTGGTCAAGTACGGCATCCATGAAATCATGGTCAATGTCAGTTACCTGCATCAAAAAATAGAAGACTATTTCGGCGAAGGGCAGCGCTTCGGCGCGCAGATCGGTTATTCATTCGAAGGTTACATGTCGGACGAGGGCGAGGTCATGCCCAAGCCTATCGGGTCTGCCGGCGGCTTGAAAAAAATACAGGAATTCGGCGGCTTCTTCGATGAAACGACGCTCGTCATTTGCGGCGATGCGCTGATCGATCTGGATATCAAATCCGCATTATTCGAGCACAGGCAAAAAGGCGCGATGGTCAGCATCATCACGAAGGAAGTTGAACTGTCGAAGGCGCCTGATTACGGGATGGTGGTGACGGATGAGGATGGCCGCGTGCTGTCGTTCCAGGAAAAACCGCAGCCGGAAGACGCCTTGTCCAATCTGGCCAGCACCGGCATCTATATTTTCGA
>NZ_JAUSME010000272.1 GCF_030645555.1 Herminiimonas sp. | reverse complement strand
ACAATGTGATCCACGTTGCAGGCAAGATCAATCCTCTCGACGACATCGAAGTGATCCAGACCGAACTGGCATTGGCCGACAGGGGCACCGTGGAAAAAGCGATCCATCGCGAAAACAAGAAAGCACGTTCCGGCGACAAGGATGCGGCCAAACTGGTCGAAATCCTGGAGCGCATCATGCCGCACCTGAATGAAGCCAAGCCGGTGCGCGCAATGGGCCTGGACAAGGAAGAAATGGAATTGATCAAGCCGCTGTGCCTGATCACTGCCAAGCCGGCCATGTACGTCGGCAATGTGTCCGATACCGGCTTCACCAACAATCCGCTGCTCGATCAACTGACCGCCTACGCCAAATCGCAAAATGCACCGGTCGTCGCGATTTGCGCTGCGATCGAAGCTGAAATCGCCGACCTGGAAGAAGCCGACAAAAAGGAATTCCTGGCCGACATGGGTATGGAAGAACCTGGCCTGGACAGACTGATACGTGCCGCTTTTTCACTGCTGGGCCTGCAAAGCTATTTCACTGCGGGCGTGAAGGAAGTGCGCGCATGGACCATCCACGCCGGCGATACCGGCCCGCAAGCTGCCGGCGTGATCCACACCGACTTCGAGCGCGGCTATATCCGCGCACAAACGATCGCCTATGAAGACTTCATCAAGTACAAGGGTGAACAAGGCGCGAAGGAAGCCGGCAAGATGCGCGCCGAAGGCAAGGAATATGTTGTCAAGGATGGCGACGTCTTGAATTTCCTGTTCAACGTCTAATCCCATTTGAATTGCCTGCTCCGGTTTGATTGCATCTGACCGGAGCCAGTCTGCCACGCACTCATATTCATGCCTATCCTGACCGAACTCCATCTCTACCCGATCAAATCCTGCGCCGGCATTTCGCTGCGCGAGGCGACGCTGACGCCGGCCGGTTTGATGAGCGAACATATCTATGATCGCGAATGGATGCTGGTGGATGCCAACGGGCTGGCACTGACGCAGCGCGAATATCCAAACATGGCTTTGATAACGCCGCGCATCAAGGCTGACACGCTGGAGTTGCGCGCGCCCGGCATGCTGCGTCTGGAAGTCCCGCTGGGCTTGCCCGATCCGGAAGATGAAAAAATCATCCGGGTCCAGGTATGGGACGACCAGCTCGATGCCTACGATTGCGATGACACGACTGCACTGTGGTTTTCAAATGCGCTGGGCGTGACTTGCAGGCTGGTACGCTTTCACCCGGATGCGAAACGGCTCGCGAGCACGACATGGACCGCTGGCGTTGAAGTGCCGACGCTATTCTCCGACGGCTTTCCGATGCTGGTGATAGGCGCCGGATCGCTGGCCGATTTGAATGAGAAACTGATTGCGCAAGGCCGCACGGCCTTGCCGATGAATCGCTTCCGCCCGAACCTGGTGTTCGGCGACCTCGCAGCCTATGAAGAGGATTTTGCCGAATCATACAAGCTGGGCGATGCCACCTTAAAACCGGTCAAGCCTTGCCCGCGCTGCCCGATACCGTCCATCGACCAGGCGACGGGTGAAATCGGTCCCGATCCGCTAGACATTTTGCGCACCTATCGCGTCAATCCCAAAGTAGACGACGGCATCACCTTCGGCATGAACGCGATCTTGCTCAGCGGAGCCGGACAACTGGTGCGCGTAGGGCAGCAGGTCGATGTAAATCTGGCTTTCTGAGGCAGAACTGAGCGCGCACGACAAGACATGTGTTGCTAAAAGCAGCCTTTGTTCAGCAAACTTGAATCAAGTACACACAAGGCCTGCACAAAAATTGCCATAAGGAAAACATCCCTGTAGTATTCACCATCGATTCCTTGCGGTACCCGCTACCATCGCAGTCCCTACCTCCCGTCCATGACGAACAAGCTGGCTACCGAAAATTCGCAGTTGCGCGCGCAGTTGAAATTACTGCTCGAGCAGGCGCATCGCAATCAGCTCATCATGCAGCGCTACCAGGAATTCGACCTGAATTTCATCAGCGCCAACACGTTCCAGGAATTGATAGACAGCGTATTCGATACGCTGACTGAAGCGTCGGAACTCGATGTCGTCACGCTTTCATTGATCGATCCCGATGCGGAAATCCGTCGCATCCTGAGCGATTTGCGCATCGATGTAAGCGATTATCCGAACCTGATTTTCGTCGAGAAAAATGATGGCGTTGATGAACTCAGCCATCCGGCGCGCAAGCCCTCGCTCGGCCCCTACAACACGATGCAGCATAGGCACCGTTTTCCCGCTACCGTATTGAAGCCCGCCAGCGTCGCGGTGCTGCCGCTGATACGGCGCAATGCCTTGATAGGCTGGCTCAGCCTCGGCAGCCTCGATCCCGCCCGCTTCACGCCGAACATGGCGAGCGATTTCCTGCAGCACCGTGCCTCCATCGTTGCCATCTGTGTAGAGAACGTGATCAACAACGAGCGCCTGCAGCATATCGGCCTCACCGATCCGCTGACCGGCGTCAACAATCGCCGCTACGTGGAACGACGCCTGCTGGAAGAAGTCGGCCGCACGCAGCGACACGGCTATGCCTTGTCGAGCATGTATATCGATCTGGATTTTTTCAAGAAAGTGAACGACAACTTCGGCCACCAGGGTGGCGATGAAGTCCTGCGCGAAGTCGCCGCCCGCATCAAGGCAGAATTGCGCTTGAGCGATGCACTGGGGCGATTCGGCGGCGAGGAATTCGTCGTCCTGTTGATCGATGCAGAAATCGATGCCGCCATTGCAGTGGCAGAACGCATACGCGGCAGCATCTGCAACACTCCGCTCATCTTGACTAGCGGAGAAAAACTGCGCATCACCGTCTCGATCGGCGTCGCGTCAGTAGACCGCATAGATCGCAAGGAAATGATAGCCACCACCGCACAGCAGTTACTGGCCAAGGCAGATCAAGCGCTGTATCTGGCCAAGCAGGGTGGAAGAAATAAAGTGATGAGCGCAGCCTGATGGTGCAGGAATGATTGCTACGCAATAAAAAAGGGACCATCGGTCCCTTTTTGTTTATGACTCTGTCTTGAGCTCTGCCTGCAAACGCTCGTATTTGGCTTGCAGTTCTTCCCTGCTTTCGCGCCATGCGGGATTGAAGGGTATGCAATCGACTGGGCAAACCTGCTGGCATTGCGGCTCGTCAAAATGGCCGACGCATTCCGTGCATTTGGTCGGATCAATTTCGTAGATTTCCTGGCCCATGTAAATCGCATCGTTCGGGCACTCGGGCTCGCATACGTCGCACTTGATACATTCCGCAGTAATCAGCAATGCCATGACAACCTCAACTCCAGCTTATTCCTGCTCTTGTGCAGCGATTTTCTCTTTCAGCCATTTGTCGACTGAAGGGAAAACAAATTTCGATACATCGCCGCCCAGCGCAGCGATCTCGCGCACTATCGTGCCGGAAATGAATTGATACTGGTCTGAAGGCGTCAGGAACAGCGTTTCCACATCCGGCAGCAAATAGCGATTCATGCCGGCCATCTGGAATTCGTATTCAAAGTCGGATACTGCGCGCAAACCGCGCACGATCACGCGCGCATCATGACGGCGCACAAAATCCTTCAACAAGCCGGAAAAACTTTCGACATGCACATTCGGATAATGGCCCAGCACTTCATTGGAAATCGTCAGGCGTTCTTCCAGCGAAAAGAAAGGCTTCTTGTTTTTGCTGTCGGCAACGCCGACGATCAATTTGTCGAACAAGCCCGACGCACGACGCACCAGGTCTTCATGACCGCGCGTCAGTGGATCGAATGTTCCTGGATAGATGGCTGTGACCATTTTGGCTCCGTAGGGTGGCTAGGTGTCAGCTGGCGGAAAAACACGCAGCGCATGCGCCGGATGTGGGCAAGATTGGTGCTTTGCTTCCTGTTCCTGCATAGCGCAGCTATGACACTATGGCACCGCAAATAACTGAAAGCGCATTATGCCTGAAGTTCAGGCGGTTTTTTCGATTGCAGCAGATGGTAAAACACCAGGCCGGCGTTATCGGCCCGCAGCACGTCCCAGCCAGCCAGCCATTCGGGCGGCGCATCAGATGCCAAAGAGGCTTCGGATTCGACATAGATCAAGCCATCTTTGGCCAGCAATTGCGCGCATGCCGGCAACATGTTGGCCAGCCAGTCCTGGTGATATGGCGGGTCGAGGAAGATCAACTGGAATTGCCCGGCCATGCCGCGC
>NZ_JAUSME010000270.1 GCF_030645555.1 Herminiimonas sp. | reverse complement strand
GGAACCCGAAGGGCAGCGGCTGTGCGGTCGCCTTCTTTTGCTTACTTTTCTTGGCGAAGCAAGAAAAGTGAGTAGCAGCCGGGCTACCCCCGGCAAGCCACGACGAAGAAAGAACAATCTTGTTAAGCGAAAAATCTACCTAAGCGCCGAAGCTGCCCTGGCCAAAGCGGTAACCCGCGCCCAATCCCCCGCCATCAACGCATCCCTGGGTGTCAACCAGGAGCCACCCACACAGGCTACATTTTTACAGGCAAGAAATTGCGCGGCAGTTTCCTGCGAAATCCCGCCGGTTGGGCAAAACAGCATATCCGGCAACGGGCCGGCAATCGCGTTCAACATGCCGACGCCACCTGCAGGAACGGCGGGAAACAGCTTCACCTGCCGGAAGCCGGCTTCACGTGCGACCATCACTTCCGACGGCGTCATCACGCCCGGCAACAGCGGCAAACCGCTGGAACGTGCGCCCTCGATCAATTCTTTCGTCAACCCTGGCGACACACCAAAGATTGCACCGGCCTCGCGCGCAGCGGCAAAGTCTTCATGCCGCGTCAGCGTACCGACGCCGAGTATCGCTTCCGGCACCTGTTCGGCTATCGCACGGATTGCAGCCAGGCCATGCTGTGTGCGCAAGGTCACTTCCAGTACGCGGATGCCGCCAGCAACCAAGGCCCGCGCCAGCGGTACGGCATGCGCCAGATCGTCTATCGCAATGACTGGAATCACTGGCGATGCATGCATAATTTCGAGCAGATTCATGGATGAACTCATATCGATTGTTGAACGTTGGTGTCTTCATCGCTGAACGGTTCAGCATCGCCTTTCGGCAGATTGATCTCGCTTGAGGTCGGCACGATCAGGCGCGGCAGGCCGAATGTGGCAGCGCCATCTTCCGCAATGCTGACCGATGAGCGGAACATCGCAAACAGTTCGCGTCCCATGCCGACCACGTTCGATGAGCGATCGGCGGATGCATGCGGACGCTGCTGCCATTCTTTTTCCGCGACCAGGGCTTGCAGGGTACCAGCGGCGGCATCGAGCCGTATCATGTCGCCATCCTGTATGCGCCCCAGGGGGCCGCCTGCCAGCACTTCGGGCGAAACATGGATCGCGGCCGGCACCTTGCCGGAGGCGCCGGACATGCGCCCATCCGTCACCAGAGCAACGTGATAGCCGGCATCCTGCAGGCTGCCCAGCGCAGGCGTCAACGCGTGCAGCTCAGGCATGCCATTGGCGCGCGGGCCCTGGAAACTCAAGACCGCAACAAAATCGCAGTTCAGTTTGCCATCCTGATACGCATGCATGAATTCTTCCTGCGACTTGAAAACGATCGCCGGCGCCTCGACCACGTGATGCTCCGGTTTGACCGCAGATATCTTGATCACTGCACGACCGAGGTTGCCGGTCAGCAGGCGCAAGCCGCCGTCAGGTGCAAACGGACGCTGTGCCGGGCGCAACACGTTTTCATCGGCGCTGACTTGCGGCGCCGGCTTCCACACTGCAAGTTCGCCATCGAGGAAGGGCTCGCTGCAATGCGCACGCAAGCCCTGCCCCAGGATAGTCGTCACATCGTCATGCAGCAAACCGGCATCAAGCAATTCACGGATCACGAAACCGGTGCCGCCCGCGGCGTGGAAATGGTTGACGTCGGCTTCGCCGTTCGGATAGATGCGTGTCAGCAGCGGCACGACTGCCGACAGCTGGTCGAAATCGTTCCAGTCAATCACGATGCCGGCCGCTTTTGCAATCGCAATCAGATGGATGGTATGGTTGGTCGAACCGCCCGTGGTCAGCAATGCCACGATCGCATTGACGATGGTTTTTTCATCGACCAGACGGCCAACCGGCGTGAATGTTTTTCCCTGCGCGCTGATTTCCACTGCGCGTTGCGCGGCGCGTACCGTCAAGGCATCGCGCAACGCGGTATTCGGCGTAACGAAGGCGGAACCGGGCAAATGCAGGCCCATCACTTCCATCAGCATTTGATTGCTGTTGGCCGTGCCGTAAAAGGTGCAGGTGCCGGCATCGTGATACGACTTGGATTCAGCTTCCAGCAATGCTGCGCGATCGATTTTTCCCTGCGCATACAGCTGGCGGATTCTGGATTTTTCGGAATTGGACATGCCGGTCGTCATCGGTCCGCTCGGTATGAAAACTGCCGGCAAGTGACCGAAATGCAAGGCGCCTATCAACAATCCCGGCACGATCTTGTCGCAGATGCCGAGATAAACCGCCGCATCGAACATATTGTGCGACAGCGCAATCGCAGTCGACATCGCGATCGTATCGCGCGAAAACAGCGACAGCTCCATGCCCGGCTGCCCTTGCGTAATGCCATCGCACATGGCCGGCACGCCGCCGCCGAATTGCGCCACGCCGCCGGCTGCGCGCACCGCATCCTTGATGATGCGGGGAAAACGTTCATACGGCTGATGCGCCGACAGCATGTCGTTGTAGGCGGAGATGATCGCAACCGATGGATTTTTTTGCTGCTTCAATACCAGCTTGTCGTTGACCGGGAATGCGGCAAAACCATGCGCAAGATTGGTACAGGATAGCGAACTGCGCTGCACGCCCTGCTGTATGGAATCCGACAATTGCTTCAGATAGGCAGCCCGATAAGGCCGGCTGCGCTCGATGATGCGCTCGGTGACAGCAGACACGACGGAATTGAGCGGCATATGAAATCCTTGAAAACAGTTTTGAAATTTTACTACAATAAATCGTGCCAACAAATCATCTTTTTTGGTTTTCCTACGAAAGCATAGGACTCCCGCGCGCCGGATAAATTCACTTGCCCGCCATTATCCTGCAAACCGGGTAAATCATCCTAGTAGATTGAACTTTCCTTCGTTGAGCGCATCTTTCCAGAAGACGTTTGCAAGATGGCAGCATCACGCATAGCCAGCTTGTATTGCCTGTGCAAAATATATTTGTAGTGAAATTACCATAATTTGATGTATAGTTTAAACCAACATTTACCGGATAAATAGATCGCTCATGCGCACTCCATCCCTTACCGCCAGCGCAGCCTTTCAGGCGCTGCAGCAACATCACGCTGAAGCAAAAAACTGGCAAGTCCGCGACCTGTTTGCACAAGACCCTGCGCGCTTTGACGAATTGTCGATAGAAGGCGCGGGCCTGTTTCTCGATTACTCGAAGAATATAGTCAGCAATCAGACCATGTCTTTGCTGTTCGCGCTGGCACGCGAGACCGGGGTAGAGGCACAACGCGAGGCGATGTTTGCCGGCGACAAAGTCAACCGGACCGAACAGCGCGCCGTACTGCATACCGCATTGCGCAAGCCACGCAGCGAAAAATTGCTGCTCGACGGCAAGGATATAATTCCCGACATACACGCGGTACTCGACCGGATGGGCGTATTTGCCGAGCGCGTGCGTTCCGGTGAGTGGCGCGGCTTTGATGGTCGCGAAATTACCGACATCGTCAACATCGGCATAGGCGGCTCTTATCTGGGGCCGAAAATGACTTGCCAGGCGCTGCGCTCGTTCGGCCATCCGCGCCTGGTCATGCATTTCGTCTCGAATGTCGACGGCCATGATCTGGCTGCACTGCTGCCGCGCATGGATCCGGCCACTACCCTGTTCATCATTGCTTCCAAGGGATTCAATACTTCGGAAACGATGACCAATGCAAAATCGGCGCGTGCCTGGTTTTTGCAGCATGCGAACGCAAGCGACTTGCCCCAACACTTCGTTGCCGTCTCGACGCATCTGGATCTGGTCACCGAATTCGGCATCGCAGCAGAAAACATGTTCCCGTTCTGGGACTGGGTGGGCGGGCGTTATTCGGTCTGGTCGGCCATCGGCCTCGCGCTGGCAATTTCAATCGGTATCGACAACTTCAGGGAATTCCTCGCCGGCGCACATGCGATGGACCAGCATTTTCAGCAAGCGCCGCTGGAAAAAAATCTGCCCGTGATCCTGGCGCTGACAGGCATATGGAATCGCAATTTCATGGGCAGCACGTCCATCTCGATCGCGCCATATCATCAGGATTTGCGCCTGTTCCCCGGCTACCTGCAGCAACTGGAAATGGAAAGTAATGGCAAGCGCGTCAAGGTTGACGGCTCACCTGTTGAAGTCGCAACCTGCCCTGTGATATGGGGCGATGTGGGCACCAATGGCCAGCACGCCTACTTCCAGTTACTGCACCAAGGCAGCGACCTCATCGCCGTCGATTTCATCGCCGCCTTGAAACCGTCGCATGCACTGGAATCGCACCAGGTGCTGTTGCTGGCAAACTGCTTCGCCCAATCGGAAGCCTTCATGCGCGGCAAGAACGCCGACGAAGTGCGCGCCGACATGCAGGCGCAAGGGCTGCCTGTTGACAGCATAGAACAGCTGCTGCCGCACCGCACCTTCCCCGGCAACCGGCCCAGCAACACTATCTTGATGGATGCGCTGACCCCCGCCACCCTGGGTGCATTGATCGCCTTGTATGAACACAAGGTGTTTGTACAAGGCGTGATCTGGGGCATCAACAGCTTCGATCAATGGGGCGTGGAACTCGGCAAGTTACTGGCGCAAAACATAGCGGCAGAATTGGCGCAACAAGCCCAGCCTGCCCAGCATGACAGTTCGACCAATGGTTTGATCGCACGCGCTAGGGCAGCATTGTAATCACGGCGTCAAAAAAACAAATTACCGTAATGATGTTCCAGGCGACATTTTTTCAATTAAATAACTTCTCTTACGACCATGGCTCTTACCGATTTTGATCTAGTCCTGTTTGGCGGCGGTGGCGACCTGTCCATGCGCAAACTGATCCCTGCGCTGTATGCGCGCGACCGCGCCGGCGATTTGCCGCCCACCGCGCAGATTATCTGCATAGGCCGCCACAAGTGGAGCAATGAAGAATTCGTCGCCGAGCTCAATGAGAATTCCAAAACGCATATTTCCGAGAAAACATTAACGCCCGCCTTGTGGGAAAAATTCTGCGCGCGCATACGTTATGTCTCGCTGGATGCAACCGATGCCGCCACCTATCAGCCGCTCAACGACGTGTTGCGCAACGATGCCGGATTGACCCGCGTGTTTTATCTGGCAACACCACCTACGCTGTTTTCAAAAATCTGCAACAACCTGTCTGCACGCGGATTGGCCACGGAAACTTCCCGCGTCGTGCTGGAAAAACCGCTGGGCCGCGATCTCGCCAGCGCCAAGCAGATCAATCTGGAAGTCGGCCAGGTTTTCAAGGAATCGCAAATCTTCCGCATCGATCATTACCTCGGCAAGGAGGCGGTGCAGAACCTGCTGGCGCTGCGCTTCGGCAATGTGCTGTTCGAACCGCTGTGGCGGCGCGAATGGATCTCCGACGTGCAGATCACGATCGCCGAAGAAATCGGCGTCGGCAACCGGATGGGCTACTACGAAACCTCGGGCGCCTTGCGCGACATGCTGCAAAACCATCTGCTGCAATTGCTGTGCATCGTCGCGATGGAACCGCCGCTGTCTGTCACGCCGGATGCAGTGCGCGATGAAAAACTGAAGGTATTGCGTTCGCTCAAGCCGTTCACAGCTGCCACGCTGGCCAAGAATATCGTGCGCGGCCAGTATCGCGCCGGTCACATCGAGGGCAAGGCGGTACCCGGCTACCGGCAGGAAAAAGCCGCCAATCCGGATTCGAATACCGAAACCTTCGTCGCCATCAAGGCCGAGATCGATACCTGGCGCTGGGCCGGTGTGCCCTTCTACCTGCGTTCCGGCAAGCGCATGGCCGATCAGCTGGCTGAAATTGTCGTGCGCTTCAAGCCGATACCGCACTCGATCTTTGCGCAATCGACCGGCAGCTTCCAGCCGAACTGCCTGATCATCCGTCTGCAGCCCGACGAAGGCCTGCAATTGAACCTGATGGCCAAGACACCTGGCGACGGCATGCGCCTGAAACCGGTAGAACTCGAACTGGATTTTGCCGAAACCTTCAAGACGCCACGCATGGATGCCTACGAGCGTTTGCTGCTCGATGTATTGCGCGGCCAGCTGACCCTGTTCATGCGCAGCGACGAACTGGAAGCGGCCTGGGAATGGGTAGAGCCGGTCCTGCGTCAATGGGAACAGGAAGGCAATGAACCGCTGCCATATGCATCCGGCACCTGGGGTCCGGCGGCAGCCAGCGCCCTGATCGGTCGCGACGGCTTGCAGTGGCGCGAAGAAGCGCTGCCGGAATAAGCGGAGCACACAGACATGCTGCTTGACGCCATACGCACACAGTACGACTCGCTTTCCAAATCGGAAAAAAAAGTCGCGCTGGCCGTACTCGAGCAGCCGGAACTGGCAATCGCCGAAAACATCACGGCGCTGGCGAAAAAGGCTGAGGTCTCGGAACCGACCGTCGTGCGCTTTTGCCGCGCGATCGGTTTTGACGGCTGGCATGCATTCAAGATGAAGCTGGCGCAAGGCCTGGCACTGGCGCCCGGCGCAGATGAGTCGCCGGCGCTGGAAGATCTGGCCGCCGACCTGGTCAACAAAATTTGCAGCCGCTCGATCAACACACTGCTCGACTTGCGCAACAGCCTCGATGCCAATGCCGTCGAACAGGCGCTGCAAGTGCTGTCGCGCGCCAGCAGGATAGAGTTTTACGGCCAGGGCACATCCGGCATCGTCGCCGCCGATGCGCAACACAAGTTCTTCCGTTCCGGCGTGCCTACGGTCGCCTATGCCGATCCGCACATACACAGCATCGCCGCCTCGCTATTGAAAAAAGGCGATGCCGTGGTCGCCATCTCGCAGCGCGGTATCAGCATCGCCCTGCTGCGCAGCGTGCAACTGGCGCGCTCCTGCGGCGCCGACGTCGTCGTGCTCGCACCCAGCGGCACGCCGCTGGCAGAACTGGCGACTGTGCTGATCCCTATCGACCTGCATTTCCATACCGATCCATACACGCCGATCTCGGCGCGTCTCGCGCACCTGGTCGTCATCGATATCCTGGCAGTCGGCCTGGCATTACGCCTCGGGCCGGAACGCCGCAAGAAAATGATCAATGCGCAAAAAGCGCTGCAAAAGATAGAAATGCAATTCGATTCCTTCCTGCGTTAATCATCAGTG
>NZ_JAUSME010000261.1 GCF_030645555.1 Herminiimonas sp. | reverse complement strand
TTTACTATATTTGGTAAATCAGCGCCACCGCTTCGGCAGCGATTCCCTCTTCGCGCCCCAGATAGCCCAGCTTTTCATTGGTTTTCGCCTTGATGTTGACCTGGTTGATGGCTACGCCCAGATCCTCGGCGACATGGGCCACCATTTGCGCTATGTGCGTCGCCATCTTCGGTCTTTGTGCAATGATGGTCGCATCCACATTGCCGATGCGAAAACCTGCTGCTGCCACACGCTTGACTGCCTCGCGCAGCAAGACGCGCGAATCGGCACCGGCAAACTCGACTGCAGTATCAGGAAAATGCCGTCCTATATCGCCCAATGCGGCCGCGCCGAACAAGGCATCGGTAATCGCGTGCAACAGCACATCGGCATCCGAATGGCCGAGCAAGCCGGTCGTATGCGGAATCGTCACGCCGCCTATGATCAGCTTGCGGCCTTCGACCAGCGCATGGCAGTCGTAACCCTGGCCGATACGGCATGGCAGCACGGCAGGTATCCGGTTGGTCATACTAATCCTTTCAAATAAAGCTCAGCCAGCGCCACGTCATGCGGCAGCGTCACCTTGAAATTGCGTACATGGCCTGCCACCAGTTTCGGCTGCAGACCCAGCGCCTCGATGGCGCCTGCTTCATCGGTCACCGTCACCGCCTGCCCCAGCGCGCGCAGCAACAATCCGTAACGGAACATTTGCGGTGTCTGCGCCGCCCACAGGTGCTCGCGCGGCACGGTCAGCTCGACCCGTCCCTGGCTGCCGGCACGTTTCAAGGTATCGACCACAGGCAGCGCCAGCAAGCCGCCGACTTCATCGTCCTGCAAGTCCAGTATCAACTTGTCTATCAATTCCATGCTGAGGCCCGGACGTGCGGCATCGTGCACCAGCACCCAGTCAGCATCGCCTACCGACTCGCGCATCGCGTGCAAGCCATGCAATACCGATAACTGCCGGGTCGCGCCACCGACACGCAATACCGTGATGTTGTGTGTACCGGCAGGCAAACCGGCCAGTGTGGCATCGATATAAGCATCATCCGGGCTCACCACGACAAAGGTATGCGCAATCGATGGCGCGCTGGAAAACGTGGCCAGCACATGGTGCAGCATGGTTTTGCCGGCCAGCTGCGCATACTGTTTGGGGATATTCCCGCCCATGCGCGCGCCAACGCCGGCGGCGGGAATCAGGGCGAAATAGCGGGCTAAAGTCATCGGGTAATAAGGGGAAGGTGCACGGGTGCGCTCTGTTGTAGGGGAAATCGGCATTCGGATTGCGCACGCGCCCAAGCGAAGAAGAACTTCAGGGTAGGGCTTGGTTTATAATCGCATCATAATTTTTCACTGTCAAATTAAGTACGCGATAGCAATTATGCCGCGCTTTTTGACCACCCTGACATTTCTTAATGTCATTACTTGATGTCATTCGACCTAAAAAAATCTCTCCCCAAGCCCGGCTCGCGTTTTGCACTGCCCCCGGTACACGGTTCGGCAGACGCCTATGTATTGGCGCAAGCTGCGGCGGAACTGAAATCGCAAAAACGCATGCTGACGGTCGTCGTTGCCAACGCCAGCGATGCGCAGCGCCTGCTGGCTGAAATCCCGTGGTTCGGCAAAGAGCAAGGCGAATTACGCTGCCATCTGCTGCCGGATTGGGAAACACTGCCCTATGACGCCTTCTCGCCGCACCAGGACCTGGTGTCCGAGCGTCTGGCGACCCTGTATGAAGTCTTGAATGCGCAATGCGATGTATTGATCGTGCCGGCCACCACGGCGCTGGTGCGCATGGCGCCGCCCTCCTTCCTCGCCTCCTATACCTTCTTCTTCAAGCAGGGCGAAACGCTGGATGAAGCGAAGCTGAAAGCGCAGTTGCAGCTCGCCGGCTACAGCCCGGTCAAGCAGGTGATGTCGCCCGGCGAATATTCGGTGCGCGGCGGCTTGATCGATATTTTCCCTATGGGTTCCATCCTGCCTTATCGGATCGACCTGTTCGGCGACACGATAGACACGATACGCACCTTCGACGCCGATACGCAACGCTCGCTGTACCCGGTCAAGGAAGTGCGCCTGTTGCCGGCGCGCGAATTTCCTATGGATGAAGAAGCGCGCACCGCCTTCCGCGGCCGCTGGCGCGAATTGTTCGAAGGCGATCCATCGCGCTCGATGATTTACAAGGATATCGGCAGCGGCATTGCCTCGGCCGGCATCGAATATTATCTGCCGCTGTTTTTTGAAGAAACAAAGACGCTGTTCGATTATCTGCCCACGGATACGACCTTTGCGCTGGTCGGCGATATCGATGCCGCGATCAAGCGCTTCTGGGACGATACGCAATCGCGCTATCGCTTCCTCAAGTCGGATCGCGACCGTCCCTTGCTCGCGCCTGAACAGATCTTCCTCAGCGATGAAAATTTCTTCACGCTGGCCAAACCTTACGGTCGCTGGATCCTGCAAAGCGAAGATGTCGCCTCCGAACTGTCGGCGCCATTGCCCAACATTGCCGTCAACCGGCGCGCCGACGACCCGCTCGTCAATCTGCGCGCCTACCTGCTGCAAACCGGCAAACGCGTGCTGATCTGCGCGGAAACCAACGGTCGCCGCGAAACACTGCTGCAGTATTTCAACGAATACGATTTGCCGCTGGCAACCGCCGATGGCTTTGCCGATTTCAGCACCGCATCGGCAAAACTGATGCTGGGCGTGGCGCCCATGCACGCCGGCTTCGAGCTCGGCGATGCGCTGGGCGGACTCGCCTTCATCACCGAAACCGAACTGTATGCGGGCACGGGCCGCCGCGTCGGCAGCAAGAAGCAGGAAGGCGCAACGCAGGTCGAATCGATGGTGCGCGACTTGTCCGAGCTCAAGATCGGCGATCCGGTGGTGCACATCAACCACGGCATCGGGCGCTACATGGGCTTGACCAGCATGGATCTCGGCGAAGGCGAAACCGAGTTCCTGCATCTGGAATATGCGAAGGACACCAAGCTGTATGTGCCGGTCTCGCAGCTGCATGTGATCTCGCGTTACTCGGGCGCCTCGCCCGACGATGCACCCCTGCATGCGCTGGGCTCCGGCCAGTGGGAAAAGGCCAAGCGTCGCGCGGCAGAAAAAGTCCGCGATACCGCCGCCGAATTGCTGAACCTGTACGCCCGCCGCGCCTTGCGCGAAGGCCACAGCTTCGAATATTCCGCCCACGATTACGAAGCCTTCGCCGAAAGCTTCGGCTTCGAGGAAACGGTAGACCAGGCCGCCGCGATCAATGCCGTCATCAAGGACATGACCAGCGGCAAACCGATGGACCGCCTGATCTGCGGCGACGTCGGTTTCGGCAAGACTGAAGTGGCCTTGCGCGCCGCCTTCGTCGCCGTACTCGGCGGCAAGCAGGTCGCCATCCTCGCCCCTACTACTTTGCTGGCAGAGCAGCATGCGCAAACCTTCGCCGACCGCTTTGCCGACTGGCCGGTGCGCATAGCCGAACTGTCGCGTTTCCGCAGCGGCAAGGAAATCACGCAGGCTTTCAAGGGCATGGCCGATGGCACGCTCGACATCGTGATCGGCACCCACAAGCTGCTGTCGCCGGACGTCAAGTTTTCCCGCCTGGGCCTGGTCATCATCGATGAAGAACATCGCTTTGGTGTGCGGCAAAAGGAAGCGCTGAAAGCCTTGCGCGCCGAAGTCGATGTCCTGACGCTGACCGCCACACCTATCCCGCGCACGCTGGGGATGGCGCTGGAAGGCTTGCGCGATTTTTCCATCATCGCCACTGCGCCGCAAAAACGACTCGCCATCAAGACCTTCGTGCGCAGCGAAAACGATTCGGTGATCCGCGAAGCCTGCCTGCGCGAATTGAAGCGCGGCGGGCAAGTCTACTTCCTGCACAATGAAGTCGAGACGATACAGAATCGCAAGGCGATGCTGGAAGAGCTGATGCCGGAAGCACGCATAGGCGTCGCCCACGGCCAGTTGCACGAGCGCGATCTGGAACGCATCATGCGCGATTTCGTCGCGCAGCGTTTCAACATCCTGCTGTGCACGACTATCATAGAAACCGGCATCGACGTGCCGACCGCCAACACCATCATCATGCACCGCGCCGACAAGTTCGGCTTGGCGCAATTGCATCAATTGCGCGGCCGGGTCGGACGCTCCCATCATCAAGCCTATGCCTACCTTCTTGTGCACGATGTGCAGGGCTTGACCAAGCTGGCGCAGCGCCGCCTTGATGCGATCCAGCAAATGGACGAACACGGCAGCGGCTTCTAACACGCGATGCACGATCTGGAAATCCGCGGCGCCGGTGAAGTACTGGGTGACGAGCAATCCGGCGAAATGACCGAGATCGGTTTCCAGCTGTATTCAGACATGTTGAATGAAGCGGTACGCGCGCTGAAAAATGGCAAGGAGCCCGATCTGGCAGCGCCACTGTCGAGCACCACCGAGATCAACCTGCATGTGCCTGCGCTGCTGCCGAGCACCTATTGCGGCGACGTGCATGAGCGGCTGTCGCTCTACAAGCGTCTGGCCAATTGCAAGACGCAGGAAGCCGTCAATGACTTGCAGGAAGAATTGATAGACCGCTTCGGCAAACTGCCGGATGCCGCGCAGGCGCTGGTGGAAACCCACCGGCTGCGCGTGGCCGCAGTACCGGTCGGCATCATCAAGATCGATGCGCATGCAGAATCGGCGACCCTGCATTTCAAGCCGAATCCGCCTATCGATGCGATGCGCATCATAGAACTGATCCAAAAGAATCGTCACATCAAACTGCACGGCCAGGACAAATTGCGCATCACTGCCAACATGCCGGATCTGGCTGCGCGCGTGGCGCAGATCAAGACCACCATCCGTTCGCTGCTGAATTAAATTGCATCCATAGACAAGACCATGAACCTGATCCTGCAAGGCTTGACCGCACAACGCCATATCGTCGAACGCATCGCCGACCTTGCCCGTCCGCGCGAAATTATCGCCATCGGCGAGCATGCCTATCGCTGCATGAACGTCAGCTACAACGATGAGGTGAAATCGCAAATCGACATGGCGGCATGGGCCGCGCAACTTGACTATGCGTTCATCGAACACGAGCGTTCGCTGGCAGATTTCAAGTTGCTGACGATGGATATGGATTCGACCCTGATCACGATCGAATGCATAGATGAAATCGCCGACATGCAGGGCTTGAAACCGCAAGTCGCAGAAATCACCGAAGCAGCGATGCGCGGCGAAATCGAATTCAAGGAAAGCCTGAACCGTCGCGTCTCCCTGCTCAAGGGGCTGGACGCCGGTGCATTGCAACGCGTCTATGACGAACGCCTCGCACTGTCACCGGGTGCAGAGAAAATGCTGGCTGGCGTGCAGGCCGCCGGCATCAAAACCCTGCTGGTCTCCGGCGGCTTTACCTTCTTCACCGAGCGCATGCAGCAGCGCCTGGCACTCGACTACACGCATGCTAACCAACTCGAAATAGTCGACGGCAAGCTGACCGGCCATGTCATCGATGGCATCGTCGATGGCGCAGAAAAGAAAGCGACCGTGGAACGCGTCTGCCAGGCATTGCACATCTCGCCGCAACAGGCGATCGTGCTGGGCGACGGCGCCAATGATTTGCAGATGATGGGCATAGCCGGGATGTCGGTCGCGTTTCGCGCCAAACCCATCGTGCGTGCGCAAGCTGATATTGCATTGAATTTTGTCGGTCTGGACGGTATATTGAATCTGTTCCGCAGCTAAGTCACACCAGTTGCAGAGCAGCATCACAAGCTTGCTCTGCAATGTTCCCCAAGCTGAACAAGCCACTTCAGAAATTGTTTCAAATGATGGAAAGTCCTGCACTCTTTCGCGTTTGAATTTTGCATCTTGCAAAAGCACAACAAAACTGTAGTAATCACAAGGCCCTCAGCCATCAAAATATTTCACCCACACATTAAATTTATTCACCAACGCGCAAGGCGGCTGCTGCTATCGTGGCAGACGCCTGTTGCTGCAACGATCAGCAAGGATAGACAACAATAGTAGTGACCTAAACAAAGGACAAAGACCATGATATGGCAACAGATTTACGATCCGCTTAACAGTTTCGGACTTTCGACACTGGCTGCGGGTATACCGGTGGCAGTACTGCTGGCAGCACTTGCATTTTTCCACATGAAAGCTCATCTGGCGGCCGGTCTGGCGCTGGTGGTCGGCATCGTGATTGCCGCCTTCGTATTCGGCATGCCGGTCGCGATGGCCGGCAAGGCGGCAGGTTACGGTATCGCTGCGGGCTTGTTCCCTATCGGCTGGATCGTCCTCAACATCATCTTCCTGCACCGTTTGACCACGCTGAATGGTTATTTCAAGGTCTTGCAAAACAGCATCAGCGGCATCACCGAAGATCGTCGCCTGCAATTGCTGCTGGTTGCCTTCTGTTTCGGCGCTTTCTTTGAAGGTGCGGCCGGTTTCGGCACACCGGTGGCGGTGACCGGTGCGATCCTGATCGGCCTCGGCTTTTCGCCTTTGGCTGCGTCCGGTCTGGCGCTGATCGCCAACACGGCACCAGTCGCTTATGGCGCGCTGGGTGCACCTGTTATCGCGCTGGCCTCGGTTACCGGCCTCGATTTGCTCGACCTGTCTGCGATGATAGGCCGTCAATTGCCATTCTTCTCGGTGCTGGTACCGTTCTGGCTGATCTGGGCATTCGCCGGTTTCCGCGGCATGCGTGAAATCTGGCCAGCGATTCTGGTCGCCGGCGTGTCATTCGCAGTGCCACAGTTCCTGGTCTCGAATTATCACGGTCCATGGCTGGTGGACGTGATCGCAGCGATCGTTTCTATGGGTTCGCTGACGCTGTTCCTGAAGGTATGGAAACCAAAGACGATCTGGACCACGACCGCTTTGCGCAATCGCCATGACAATTCCAAGGATGACATCAAGGACGAGCCAATCACCGAGGACAACTCGGTAGTCGCCAGCATCACCGTAGCGAAATCATGGATGCCATGGGTGATCCTATCGGTATTCGTGTTCATCTGGGGTACGCCATTCTTCAAGAAAGCGATTGATGCGGTCTGGTCCTGGAAGTATCCGATCGAAGGCTTGCACAAGATGGTCATGAAAATGCCACCGGTTGCAAAAGAGCCTTTCCTTGAAGCTGCCGTTTTCAACTTCAATGTATTGTCGATGGCAGGTACCGGCATTTTTGTGTCGGCACTGGTCGCCGGCCTGATGATGGGTTATTCGTTCAAACGCCTGTTCCAGGAATACTGGCAAACCATCAAGCTGGTGCGCTATTCGCTGTTGACGATTTGCGCGATGTTCGGCGTCGGTTACCTGACCAAATACTCGGGTCTCGATGCAACCCTGGGCCTGGCATTTGCACACACCGGCGTGTTCTATCCGATGTTCGGCACCCTGCTCGGCTGGCTGGGCGTTGCCTTGACCGGGTCGGATACCGCGGCCAACGTGCTGTTCGGCAGCCTGCAAAAAACCACGGCGGAACAACTGGGTCTGCCACCTGTCCTGATGGCATCGGCCAACAGTGCCGGCGGCGTGATGGGCAAGATGATAGATGCGCAATCGATAGTGGTCGCATCTACCGCTACCAAGTGGTATGGCCACGAAGGCGACATCCTGCGCTATGTGTTTTTCCACTCCATCGTGCTGGCCTGCCTGGTTGGCGGCCTGGTGACACTGCAGGCTTATGTGTGGCCGTTCACGCTGATGGTGGTGCACTGATCGCTGACGGGATTCAAGCGTTCAGGGTGGTGCGCTGAATACCG
>NZ_JAUSME010000244.1 GCF_030645555.1 Herminiimonas sp. | reverse complement strand
CAAGCGTCTGGTCAACTGGGACCCAGTACTCGGCACAGCTGTCTCGGATCTGGAAGTCGTTTCGGAAGAAGAAGACGGCCACATGTGGAACATCCGCTATCCATTAGCAGATGGTTCGAAATACCAGTTCCCAATTGCGTTCGATGAAGAAGGCAAAGCCACCGAATGGGAAGAGCGCGATTTCATCGTCGTCGCCACCACACGTCCGGAAACCATGTTGGGCGACGTCGCCGTGGCAGTCGATCCTAGCGATGAACGCTATCAACATCTGGTTGGAAAATTATTGCATCTGCCTTTGTGCGATCGCACGATTCCTATCATTGCCGATGATTACGTCGACAAAAATTTCGGTACTGGCTGCGTAAAAATCACGCCGGCGCATGATTTCAACGATTACGCGGTTGGTCAACGCCACAATCTGGACAAGATCAGCATCCTGACGCTGGATGCCAAGATCAACGATGTCGCACCAGTCGCCTATCAAGGCATGGACCGCTACGTCGCACGTAAGAAAATCGTTGCCGATCTCGACGCACAAGGCTTGCTGGAACTGGTCAAGCCGCACAAATTGATGGTGCCACGTGGCGATCGCACGAATGCCGTGATCGAGCCGATGTTGACCGATCAATGGTTTGTCGCGATGAGCAAACCGGCGCCAGAAGGCACGCATTTCCCAGGCAAATCCATCACTGAAGTCGCGCTAGAAAAAGTCGCCAGCGGCGAAGTGAAAATGCTGCCGGAGAACTGGACCAATACTTATAACCAGTGGCTGAACAACATTCAGGACTGGTGTATTTCGCGTCAATTATGGTGGGGTCATCAAATCCCGGCGTGGTATGACAGCGAAGGAAAAGTCTACGTTGGCCGCAATGAAGAAGAAGCAAAAGCCAAGGCTGCAGCATCTGGTTACAACGGAGTATTGACCCGCGATGAAGACGTGCTCGACACAGGGTTCTCTTCTGCGCTGGTACCGTTTTCTACACTCGGCTGGCCGGAAGAAACGCCTGATTTCAAAACCTTTTTGCCATCCTCTGTGCTGGTCACCGGTTTCGACATCATCTTCTTCTGGGTCGCACGTATGGTCATGATGACCACGCATTTCACCGGCAAAGTCCCGTTCAACACGGTGTACGTGCACGGCTTGATCCGCGACAGCAGCGGACAGAAAATGTCGAAGTCCAAAGGCAACACACTCGATCCTATCGATCTGATCGACGGCATCAGCCTGGACGAACTGGTTGCCAAACGCACGGTTGGTCTGATGAATCCGAAGCAGGCTGCGAGCATCGAAAAAGCCACGCGCAAAGAATTCCCGGCCGGCATCGCCGCCTACGGCACCGATGCCTTGCGCTTCACGATGGCCAGCTATGCATCGCTGGGCCGCAACATCAATTTCGATCTGGCCCGCGCCGAAGGCTATCGCAATTTCTGCAACAAATTGTGGAATGCGACGCGCTTCGTACTGATGAATTGCGAAGGTCATGATTGCGGCTTCCGTGAGGCTCCATGTGCAGCGGGCGATTGCGCAGTGGATGGAAAAGCAGGCGGCTACACCGATTTTTCGCAAGCCGATCGCTGGATCGTTTCCAAACTGCAGCGTACTGAAGCCGATGTCGCCAAGGGTTTTGCCGACTATCGCTTCGACAATATTGCATCGTCGCTGTATCAATTCATCTGGGATGAATATTGCGACTGGTATCTGGAAGTCGCCAAGGTACAGATCCAGACCGGTACCGAAGCACAACAACGCGCAACGCGTCGTACTTTGTTGCGCGTATTGGAAACCATCTTGCGCCTGGCGCATCCAGTGATCCCATTCATCACTGAACAATTGTGGCAAACCGTAGCGCCATTGACCGGATACAAAATGAATCCAGCTGGCGACTCGATCATGATGCAGCCGTATCCAGAATCGCAAGCCGGCAAGATCGACGAAGCAGCCGAAGCATGGATGCATGAATTGAAAGCCATGACCGATGCCTGCCGCAATCTGCGTGGTGAAATGCAATTATCGCCAGCCTTGCGCGTGCCGCTCGCGATGGAAGCGACTGACGCTGCGCAAACCGCAAGACTGCAATCGTTTGCGCCGTATCTGCAAGCGCTGGCCAAACTGTCGGAAGTCAATGTCGCTGACACATTGCCAGAATCGCCGGCGCCGGTTTCCATCGTCGGTACCGCGAAGCTGATGCTGATAGTGGAAATCGATGTCGCCGCAGAACGCGAACGCCTAAACAAGGAAATCACACGTCTAGCCGGTGAAATTACCAAAGCCAACAGCAAGCTGGACAATGAAAGTTTCGTCGCACGCGCACCGGCGCAAGTCGTGGCACAAGAGAAGGAACGCGTCGCCAACTTCTCGGCAACACTGGAAAAACTGCGCGAGCAATTTGCCAAGCTGTAAGCGCAAGACCAGCTGATATTTTGCACAAAAAAGTATCAGCCGCAAAAAAGCGCCTGACTTCATCACTGAAGCCAGGCGCTTTTTTATCTACTGTTTTTCTGTACTACTGATTGTGTGCCGCTTATTGGGTACTGCTTATTTATTGCCGCTTGTTTATTGCCGAGTTACTGCCGAGCGAATTGATACACGCCGGATCAGACAAATGAAAGCGTCATCCCGGGCAGAGCCAGGCCGGAAAAAGCCGTCGTCCAGGTTTGTCCTGGCTTGACTGGATAGGCATCGGTCAGCGTGCCGGTAGAAATGATTTCACCGGCAGCCAAAGGCGCGAACTGCGGCTGCGTCTTCAGGGTTTCATGCAGGTTCAACAAGGCATGCACCGGGCTGTCCAGCACATTGCTGCCGAAACCCGCGCTGTGCAAGGTGAACTCCTCGCCTTCGCTGTACGACAGCGATACGCTGGCAGCGGTCAGGATATCGGCCAGGTGGCGCCGCGTCGCCGAGGACAGCATATGCGGCTCCCCCAGTATCAGCGAACCGTGCAAACCGAATGCAGCAACGGCATCGGCAGCCTCGAATTTCCAGTCTGGAAATGGGCATGCGACCAGCTCGAAACCATGCGCCATCCACTCTATGCAATCGGCCATCTCATCCAGCGTCGCATTCGCTTTCGGCGTCTTGCCGAGCTTGAACACGATCTCCGGTTCTATGCGCGGCTGCACTGCGCCTTGCAGACTTTGCACGCCTTGATTGTTTTCCGAATAACGCACCGTATCGTCATACATATAGGCCCAGATCGGCCCCTTGATCGGTTCGCGCTCGCCGTAATTCGGCCATATCCTGCGATTGGTGAAACCTATCTTGCGCCCTATCGGCGTTTCGCCCTGAGCCGTGCGGATATCGACTATGCATTTGGCAATATCGTAGGCGTCGGCAATCGACAGTTCGGCATCTTTGGTCAGACAGGGAATTT
Source organism: Herminiimonas sp. (assembly GCF_030645555.1). GTDB lineage: Bacteria > Pseudomonadota > Gammaproteobacteria > Burkholderiales > Burkholderiaceae_D > Oxalicibacterium. The sequence goes on along the minus strand of NZ_JAUSME010000244.1, from coordinate 1,196 downwards.
GCTGCGCATGCGCTCGGGCTGCCAGCAATTGGTGCGCGTAGCGATTGGCTTGGGTAGACATCAACATGGCAGGCTCGCGCAGAGTAGTGGAATGTGGATGTTGCATTGTGTTCGACGCAACATTTTTACACAAGGTTTGCGTGCTTAAATTCACCAACCCTCACAGAAATACAGGGGTAGGCAAGCCCATATGGGCGTCGGAATATTGTTTTTCCTGTATGGAAAGTTGGCAGATCCACAGCACGCCCGCATTCCCCTGTCAGCAGGGTGGGTAATCAAGGATTTTTGCGCTGCTGGGTCAAAAAACGATCGAGTTGATTGGCAAAGGCACGCGTGTCGCCCTGGCTGAATGTGGATGGTCCGCCGGTATCGACGCCACTGCTGCGCAATTCATCCATGAAGGTGCGCATCGTCAAATACTGCTGGATATTGTCCAGGGTATAAAACTCGCCGCGCGGATTGAGGGGCCGCCCACCTTTTTCCAGCACATCGGCAGCCAGCGGAATATCGCCGGTAATGACCAGATCGCCCTCTTCCAGCAGGCGCACGATTTCATTGTCGGCCACGTCGAACCCGGCCGGCACCTGGATCGCCCGTATGAACCGCGAAGGCGGCGTGCGCAACAGTTTATTGGCAACCAGCGTGACCTGTACTTCGAGCCGGTCGGCGACGCGGAACAGGACTTCCTTGATCATGTTCGGACAGGCGTCCGCATCAACCCAGATTTGCATGGTTTTTTTCCTGATCGTGCAGCGTGAATGTGGGCAAATGCTGCTGCCGATAGCTATGCAGCGCGTAGCGGCTTATTGCCCGCCCCACAACTCGCCGTTGGGGCCGGTTTGCGGCGCAGTGATGCCGAAATGTGTATATGCCATAGGCGTGGCTATGCGGCCGCGTGGCGTGCGCTGCAAAAAGCCTTGCTGTATCAGATACGGCTCCAGCACATCTTCTATCGTGTCGCGTTCTTCACCGATGGCAGCGGCCAGATTGTCCAGTCCTACCGGACCGCCGTTGAATTTGAACAGTACCGCTTCGAGCAATTTCCTGTCCATGATATCGAAACCGACCGCATCCACATCCAGCATCACCAGCGCGGCATCGGCCATCTTCTTGGTAATTTCGCCATTGCCCTTGACCTCGGCATAGTCGCGCACGCGGCGCAGCAGGCGGTTGGCGATGCGCGGCGTGCCGCGGCT
>NZ_JAUSME010000238.1 GCF_030645555.1 Herminiimonas sp. | reverse complement strand
ATCCTGCGGCGTATAGCGCGACAAGGCACTTTTGCAGAAATGCGGGTTTTGCGAGAGGAAATTTTGCGGCGTCGCATCGAGATTGGTGAAGTTGCAGCGACCGCCGCCGGAGATGCGGATTTTCTCGGCGAGTTTTTCTGCATGGTCTATCAGCAGCACGCTCTTGCCGCGCTGCCCGGCAACGGCTGCACACATCATGCCGGCGGCACCGGCGCCGATTACGGCAACATCCACTTGTTTTGTCATGGCTAACCAGCGATAAAAGTAAGCCGTGATTGTAAGCGCAGCCGGGCCAGGCGGCGCGGCTGTTTTTCCACCCTTGCCTGATCCTTATGCGCTCAGTGTTTGCAACACGGTGTCGCGCAAGGTCTGGTCGCCAAACTGCGTGGCGCAGCGCACGACGTCGCCGATAACGATGATGGCTGGACTGCCTATCGTCGATGCCACCAGGGCAGCCGGCAATTCAGCCAGCGTCGTGATCAGTTGCGCCTGCGCCATGCCGGTTGCCGACTGGATCACGGCTACCGGTGTTGTACCGGCCTTGCCGCCGGCCAGCAAGGCCGCCTGGATTTCTGTGCAGCGGGCAACGCCCATATAGATCACCAGGGTCAGATTCAGTTTGGCCAGCGTCGCCCAGTCGGGATTGGTTTGCGCATTCTTGCCGTGGCCGGTAATGAAAATCGCGCCCTGGCTCCAGTCCCTATGCGTAAGCGGCACGCCTATCGACGCCGGCGCCGCCAAGCCACTGCTGATGCCGTTGATCACTTCGACTTCTATGCCGGCAGCCAGCATATGATCGCGCTCTTCGCCGCCACGACCGAAGATGAAAGGGTCGCCGCCCTTCAGGCGCACGACACAGCGTCCGGCTTGCGCTTCGGACAACATCAGGCGCTCTATGAATTCCTGCGGCGTTTGTTTGCAGCCGCCGCGTTTGCCGACGTTGACGATGCGCGCAGTAGACGGCGCATATTGCAATACCTCGGGATTGACCAGATCGTCGATCAGGATCACTTCTGCCCGCGCAATCGCCTTGACAGCCTTGATGGTCAGCAGGTCCGGATCGCCGGGACCTGCACCTACGAGAATAACCTTACCGAATTGCCGCTCCATCTGGTGCACCTTGTTTGCTTTGTAGATGTTTAGCTACAAGCAAACACTGTTCCACCTGCTCCGCAAT
>NZ_JAUSME010000228.1 GCF_030645555.1 Herminiimonas sp. | reverse complement strand
CCGGTGTTCGCACTCACCGTCAGCAATGGGAACAGCGATGCGCCGGCACTGCGGGCGGCAATCTCGGCTTGCGTTACGCGCTCGGCAGCGATGATCAGATTTGGGCTGCCGGCCAGTGCCTGATCGATCAAGGACGATAGTTCATCCGAACCGAAGCCGCGCCACCAGTCGCGCTGCAAGGCAAGGCCGGCTGGCGCCACTTCGGCCCATGTTGCAGGCAATTCAATCTGCGGCCTGGTGGCATCGATGCGCGTTGCACAGGCGCTCAGTGCAAGCATTGCTGCGACTGCAAGCGCAAGGCGGGTATGGCGAAAAATATAAGGTAATGTCATGGCGTCCATTTCATTCTGCTGACTCATTCTGCTGACAAAGCGACCACGGGATCGAGTTGCGCCGCTTTTTTGGCTGGCAAATAACCGAACACCAGGCCGGTCATGAAGGCGCAGCCGAAGGCCAGCAAGACCGGCGTCGGGGAATATTGTATCGGTGTGCCGAACGCAGCAATCACGGCGGCAGTCGCCAAACCAAAGACGACACCGATGGCACCGCCGATGGCGGACACCACCACGGCTTCGATCAGGAATTGCTGCATGATATTGCTCTCGCGCGCGCCGGTCGCCATGCGGATGCCGATCTCGCGCGTGCGTTCGGTGACCGACACCAGCATGATGTTCATCACACCGATACCGCCGACCAGCAGCGAGATCGCCGCGATCGAACCGAGCAGTATGGTCAGCGTATTCTGCGTCTGCTCCATCGCTTCCATGATTGATGCCATGTTACGGATCTGGTAATCGACCGTGCCGTGGCGCTCCAGCAGCAGCTTGTCGACTGCTTCCTGCGTATCGTCGATGCGATCCACGTCTTCCACTGCGACAGTAACATTGCGCAGATAGCGCTGGCCCGACAGGCGCAGGCTGCTGGTCGAGTAAGGCACGAACACTACATCATCCTGATCCGAACCCATAGGCGAGGCGCCGCGCTCGGACATCACGCCAACCACCTGGAACAGCAGGTTGTTGATCATCACGAATTCGCCTATCGGACTACTGTCGCCGAACAGGGCGGCAGAGGTGGTCTTGCCCAGCACCGCGACAGCCGCATAATTCATTTCATCTTCATCACTGAAGAAGGTGCCCTGCGCCACCGGCCATTGCCGCGCCAGCGGGAATTTGGCCGAGGTGCCGGTCACGCTGGTAGATGCATCCGAGGTGCCGAAACGCAGTGTCACATTGCTGCTCTGCTCGGGCACGGCAGCCAGCACATTCGGCAATTCATCAATCGCCTTGACGTCATCCACCACCAGCGTTGCCGTACTGCTGAAGCCGCGCTGGTTCGGCGCACCCGGCCGCACCAACAACAGGTTGGAACCCATTGCACTGATGCGCGCCACCACTTCCGCCTTGGCGCCGTCGCCGATCGCCAGCATCGCAATCACCGATGCCACGCCAATCACGATGCCGAGCAGGGTCAGCACCGAGCGGAAAAAATTTGCACGCAAAGAGCGCAACGCCATCTTTGCAGCTTCCAGCATATCGCTCAGCCGCGAAGCCACGCCGGCCACCACCGGCCGCACAAACTCTGTCTGTGTTGGCGATGGATGTGCCGGGCCGGGATCGGAAAGGATGTGACCATCCTTGATTTCTATCAGTCGCTGCGCGTGATCGGCTACTTCCTTCGCATGCGTAATCAACAGCACCGTATGTCCGCGCGCCGACAGGTCGGCCAGCAGCTTCATCACATCATGGCCGCTCTTGCTATCGAGCGCACCAGTCGGTTCATCGGCCAGTATGATGCGGCCGCCATTCATCAAGGCACGTGAAATCGACACCCGCTGCTGCTGTCCGCCCGACAATTGATTCGGCCTGTGGTGCGAACGTTCAGCCAGCCCCAGCTCGGTCAGCAAGGCTTGCGCACGCGCATGACGCTCGGCTGGCGGCAAGCCGGAATACATCGCCGGCACCTCGACATTTTCCGCCGCGCTGGCCGAAGCGATCAGGTTATAACTTTGAAACACGAAGCCGAAATCGTCGCGCCGCAGCAGCGCAAGTTCATCGCGGCTAAAGCCGGAAACGTCACGCCCCATGAAGTAATAGCTGCCGGTAGTCGGTCGGTCCAGGCAACCGAGTATGTTCATCAGCGTCGATTTACCGGAACCCGATGCACCCATGATGGCGACGAATTCGCCCTCATAAATTTTCAGGTCTATCCCGTGCAGTACTTCGACTTCAAGACCGCCGTTACGGTAAGTCTTGGTCACGCCGCGCAATTCGATCAGCGGCGTCTCGTCAGCGGGACGCGTACCGATGACTGCGACCGGCAGTGCAATTTCTGCGCTCATCAACGACCCCGTGCCGCTGACCCGCCCATGGCTGGTGGCAAGCCGCCCGGCTGTGCAGCAGCCTGCGTGCGCTTGGCCGACGGCGGCAGCTTCATGCCTATGATCACGGCGTCACCTTCCGACAAGCCGCTCAGCACCTGCATCTGCACACGGTTGATCACCCCCAGTTCCACCTTGCGCTGCTCAACCTTGCCATCCTTGTCGATGATCTTGACTGTGCCATTGCGCGGGGTCCGTGTTGTGCTCTGTCCGGCAAAACCGCTGGTGGACGCTGCCGGATCAACGGGCGGACTGGTGCTATTGGATGCGGCGACCGGCGTTACTGTTTTTTCTGCTGCTTTTTCTGCTGTAGTGGCTGCGGCATTGTCCGCGGTGGATTTTTCTGCCGTGCGTTTTCTGGACTGCCTGCCACTGGCGGCAGGATTTTCATTGGCGCCGGCATCGGCGCGATCGCCACGTTCACGACGCCCGCCACCAGTCCCGCGATTGATCGTCACGGCAGCTGCCGGCACCAGCAATGCATCTTTTGCCGTCGCGGCAATAAAGAATACCTGCGTCGTCATGCTCGGCATCAGCGCCTGATTCTGGTTCGGGACATCAAACAAGGCGTTGTACAACACCACATTATTGGTCACAGTCGGTGTAGGCTCGACCTTGCGCAAGGCACCGTACCAGCGCCGTCCCTGGCTGCCCAGCGTGGTGAAATACACTTCCATCCCTTTGCGCAACTTGCCGACTTCCGCTTCCGATACCTGCGTCTGCACCGTCATCGTCGACAGATCGGCAATGCGCAGGATAGTCGGTGCATTTTGATTGGCATTCAGCGTCTGACCCTGACGTGCTGTCAGCGACACGACGGTGCCCGCCATCGGCGCATAGATTTTTGCATAGTTAAGATTGGCTTCATCCGCACGCAGGGTGGATTGCGTTTGTTCTATCTGCGCCTGCAAAGCCGCGATCTGCGCCTTGGCCGCACGCAATGCAGCTTCAGCAGTTTGCAATGCTTCGGCCGACGTGGCATCGGCTGCCATCAAGTTCTTTTGCCGGGTGTATTGCAGGTTGGCCAGGACCAGCGCCGATTCCCTTTCCTTCATCGTCGCTTCCTGATTGCGCAAACCTGCGCGCCGCGCATCCACCGTCGCACGGAACACGGTCGGATCGATCTCTGCCAGCAGATCGCCTTCCTTGACCACGGAACCCACTTCGATATGCAGCTTCTTCAATTGCCCGGATACCTGCGCGCCTACATCCACATATTCGAGCGGCTGCACAGTACCGGTCGCCGTCACCAGATCCTGGATGTCGCCGCGCTGCACTTCTGCTACCTGATAAATTTCGAGTGGATCTTTCTTGGCATAGAACTTTTGCCAGCCCCAATAGCCGGCACCAGCGACCAGTGCGAGCAACAAGGCCAGCAGCGTATAGCGATGGAGGGCGTGCCTGCGCAGGCTGGCGACAAACGAAGATAAATACTTCATGGATAGAGACATTCAGAGTTTTGCTTGTTATTCAATGAGGCAGAGGAAAGCAGCGATGGCTCACGGCCATATCGGCCCCAGGTTCAACGGTGCATACGTGGTACGGGTAATCCAATGCGCCCAGTCAAGGGACTGGCTGGCTATCCGGAAGCGACGATGGAATGGCTGGCGACGTCATCAAACGTTGGGTAGACGGTAGCTAACGATAACGAGTCCGCCTTTGATAATCAAGGGAATCCCTGCTTCTGCAAGGTAAAGAATTGTGAAGATGATTCTTGCAGGAGTGCGCAGCGTGCAAGCACGAATGGCTGCAAGTGCAGAACATCCGTCTTCCGTTATGCGTGTGCAGATACAAAAATGGCGCTGATGTTTAAAACATCAGCGCCACCCTGTTCAGTTTGATGCGCCTGCAAGAAAAAAGCGGGGCGCTACCAATCTCTGCTTTTTAAATATGCAGGCTATCAGCCGCGATCGACAAAAGCGCGTTCGATCACATAGTCACCCGGCTGGCCTACACCCGGCGATACTTCAAAGCCCAGCTGGTCCAATTGTGCGGCGGTGTCCTTCAACATATCGGGGCTGCCGCATATCATGGCGCGGTCGGTGAGCGGGTCCATAGGCGCAATGCCGAGATCCTTGCACATCTTGCCGCTTTCAATCGCGGTGGTGATGCGGCCTTCATGCATGAACGGCTCGCGCGTCACGGTTGGGTAGTAGAGCAGCTTGGCGGCGATCTCTTCACCCAGGCCATCGATCTCCAGCAATTCCTTGCCTATGTATTCGCGGTATGCCAGCTCGCTGACGAGGCGCACGCCGTGCACCAGTATGACTTGATCGAAACGCTCGTAGGTATCAGGATCGCGAATGATGCTCATGAAAGGCGCCAGGCCCGTGCCGCTGCCGAACAGGAACAGGCGCTTGGCCGGCAACAGATCGGAAATCACCAGCGTGCCTGTCGGCTTGCGCCCGACCAGCAGTTCATCGCCGACTTTCATGTTTTGCAGATGTTTGGTCAACGCACCTTCCTGTACCTTGATCGACAGGAATTCCAGATGCTCTTCCCATGCCGGGCTGGCAATGCTGTAGGCACGCATCAAAGGCTTGTCGTTGATGGTCAGGCCTATCATCACGAAATGTCCGCTTTCAAAGCGGAAGCTAGGCGCGCGCGTGGTGGTGAAAGAAAACAGCGTGTCGTTCCAGTGATGAACACTCAGTATGCGAACAGTTTCAAAAGCAGCCATAAGATCAATGCATCCTAATTTCAAAAATTTTACTGCGTATGCAAACACGGACCGAATACGGATGGTCCAGGCATGCAAATCGACACGATCATGTCGTCCGCATGGTCTAAATCAATAAGAGTACGTATTTTACCCAGTGAAGACGCAGCTGTCGCAAACATCAGGCAGTTGCACCCAAATGGACTAGCTTATTCACGCGTCGAGTAAGCAGAAATGTCTACTTGCTTATCAAATTCAAGGCTGCGAGACGCCTTCTTGAGAACTGTTCTCATTATAGACCGGCGCGGCCAGGGGCGTCAAACAGGAAGGGCGGGATGATGCTGGCCTGCGGCACCGCAATCGCGCTTGCGCATGCCGGGTTGAAAAACGATTAATGAAGGTTTTGTCTGGCAATCAATAATTCGCGCATAGCCTCGAAGGCGAGCGGCCTGCTGATCAAATACCCCTGCCCTTCATCGCAGCCATTTTCTTTCAGGAAGGTGAAATGCTCCTGCTTTTCTATGCCCTCGGCTATGACCTTGATCTTGAGTCCATGTGCCAGTGCGATGATGGTTTGTGAAATGATCGCATCATCCGGATCGCTGTCGCAATTGAAGATGAAGGATTGATCTATCTTGATGCGGTCAATCGGAAAGCGTTTCAGATACGCAAG
>NZ_JAUSME010000225.1 GCF_030645555.1 Herminiimonas sp. | reverse complement strand
ATTGCGTGCATTGCAAAACCTGCGATATCAAGGATCCTACGCAGAATATCGTCTGGGTCACGCCTGAAGGTGGCGGCGGGCCTAACTATCCGCATATGTGAGTGTCTGTTGAGTTGTGAATCGTCCCGGATTATGTGGAATGTAAAGAATGATGGAAGGTGCAAAATTTAATAGTGGATGACTAAATTTGGTGATTTGCCCGCTTATCTCCCGCCGCAATGAATTTATCGGCAGATATTTTTTAAATAGACAAGAAACGCTCAACTCTGTCTCAAGCACCGAGGTTAAGCGGTTGATTCGCATGCTGGATGCTGCGGTCCGGGAGCAGGCAGGACAACAAAAAACCCGCGTTCTCGTGAGAGAAACGCGGGTTTTTGTATGTCCGAAAACATGTTCTTGGTGGTGATAGGTGGACTTGAACCACCGACCCCAGCATTATGAATGCTGTGCTCTAACCAACTGAGCTATATCACCAAACAGCGGAAGATTATGACGTTTTCGGGGGGGCAAGTCAATATGAAATTGCTGGCCTTTGCGATATATCGCGCGCCGCGGCTGGATTTGATGGTCGGACAAAGCAGACAATTAATTGCGTAAGTTGCAATTAATCGGCTTGTGCATGCAATCCTGCCGGCCTTACCTGGCGTTTTCGCTTGCGCGGGTGATCTGCTGCAAAATGCTGGCCGCAGCAGTGGGTGCCAGGCAATCGATGACATGGCGTTCCGGCATCGAACGCAACCAGGTCAGCTGCCGTTTGGCGAGCTGGCGTGTCGCGGCTATGCCTTTTTCACGCAATTCGCCCAGGTCGTATGCGCCATCCAGATATTCCCAGGTTTGGCGATAGCCTACACAACGCATGGATGGCAAGCCCAGATGCAAATCGCCGCGTGCGCGCAAGGCCTCTACTTCTTCTATCAAGCCACCACCTTCCAGCATTGCATCGAAGCGCGTCGTTATGCGCGCATGCAGCACGCTGCGCTCGGATGGTTCCAGCGCAATCGGCAATACGTTAAATGGCAATTCCATTTTTGGCGCCTTGGCCAACAATTCGGACATGGGCTGACCAGTCAGCGCAATGATTTCCAGTGCGCGCTGTATGCGTTGCGCATCATTGGGTTTGAGGCGCGCGGCGGTGACTGGATCGAGTGCGGCCAGCTTGGCATGCATCGCCGGCGAACCGATGACGGCGGCTTCGGCATCGAGTGCAGCCCGGAGTCCTGCATCCGCCTGCGGCAATGCATCCAGCCCGTCTTTCAAGCCCTTGAAGTACAGCATCGTGCCGCCAACCAGCAAGGGCAATTTTCCGCGTGCGACGATGTCTGCCGCCAGCCGTAATGCATCCTGGCGAAATTGCATGACCGAGTACGCTTCCAGCGGGTCGAGTATGTCGATCAAATGGTGCGGTACGCGGGCGCGTTCTGCGGCGCTCGGTTTTGCGGTGCCTATGTCCATCTCGCGATACACGAGGGCGGAATCGACTGAAATGATTTCAGATGGGATGCGTTCGGCGATCGCCAGTGCCGCCGCGGTTTTGCCGGCGGCGGTGGGCCCCATGATAGTGACGATCAGCGGTTTTTCAGAAGGCTTGGTCATGCGCATGCTGCCTGCAAAGCTATCGTATGCATCAAGGCCACCCTAGCGTCCGCGCTCGAAGAGTTTATCCAGATCGGACAAGCCCAACTGCACCCAGGTCGGTCGGCCATGATTGCACTGGTCGGCCCTTTCTGTCGCTTCCATCTGGCGCAGCAGTGCATTCATTTCCGGTACGCTCAGCGTGCGGTTGGCGCGCACGGCGGTATGGCAGGCTAGTGTGCCCAGCAATTCATTGCGTCGCTCGACCAGCACGCGCGAACCGCCGAATTCGCGCACATCGCGCAAGACATCGCGCGCCAGTGTTTGCGCATCGGCAGTTTTTAGCAGTGCGGGTACGGCGCGCACCGCCAGCGTGGTCGGCGACAGGGCGGCGATATCGAAGCCCAGCGAGTGCAGGATGTCCTGGTTGTCTTCTGCAGTGCCGACTTCGACGTCATCGGCATAGAAGGTGACCGGGATCAGCAGCGGTTGCACCTGCATTGCATTGTCGTCGAGTGCATTTTTCAATTGCTCGTACAGGATGCGTTCGTGCGCGGCATGCATGTCGACCAGCGCGAGTCCTTTTGCATTTTGCGCCAGGATGAAAATGCCATGCAATTGCGCGAGCGCAAAGCCGAGAGGAAATTCACCGTCAGGCAGGGATTGCGCGGGATAGTTGGTAGCGACCGGATTGGCAATGACGCTGCCATCCTCATTGGCGGCAAGTGGCGCATGGCCAAACAGCGCGCCGTAGCTGGCCGTGGTTTGCGCCACGCCATACGGCGTATTGAATTGCTGTGCGAATGTCGTCTGCTGTTGCTCGCGCAGCCAGGGCATCGCGCCGGATGGCGCTGGCGTGGGGGATGGCGCTGCGCCGTATGCAGTGGCCGACGTCTGCGCCAGTGCACGGCTGACGGCGTGAAAGACAAACTGATGCACGGCGCGGCTGTCGCGGAAACGCACTTCTATCTTCGAGGGATGGACATTGACATCGACCAGTGCCGGATCGAGATCGAGGCTGATCACATACGATGGATAGCGGTCGCCATGCAAGACATCCTGATAGGCCGAGCGTACTGCGTGCATGAGCAGCTTGTCGCGCACGAAGCGGCCGTTTACATAAAAATACTGCGCATCGCCGCGCGCCTTGGATGCCGTCGGCAAGCCGATGTAGCCATGCAGGTGCAGCGGACCGGCCGCTTCTTCCAGCGGCAGGCGCGCCGCAGAAAATTCGTGGCCGAGTATATGCGCGCTGCGCTTGGCGATGTCGTTGACGGCCCAGTGATCTATCGTCTTGCCGTTATGCGTGAGTGAAAACGACACGTCCGGGCGCGACAGGGCGATGCGGCGCACGACTTCTGCGCAATGGCCGAATTCGGTTTGCTCGGTTTTCAGGAACTTGCGACGTGCCGGCGTGTTGAAATACAAATCCTGCACATCGACGGTGGTGCCGGGTGCGCCGGAGGAAGGCGCTACCGTGCTTTTCTGGTCGGCGGTTTGCACGCCGACGATTTCCCATGCATGTGCGGCATCGGCGGTGCGGGACGTCAGCGTCAGTTGCGCCACCGACGCTATGGACGCCAGTGCTTCGCCGCGAAACCCCAGTGTCGCGACATTTTCCAGTTCGGTCAGTGTATTGATCTTGGAGGTTGCATGCCGCGCCAGTGCCAGCGGCAATTGTTCCGGCGCGATGCCGCGCCCATTGTCGGTGATGGCGATGCGCTTGACGCCGCCCTGTTCCAGTCGCACGCTGATTTGCGTGGCGCCGGCATCCAGTGCGTTTTCCAGCAATTCCTTGACGACCGCCGATGGGCGTTCGACCACTTCGCCGGCGGCGATTTGTGAAATGAGCTGGTCGGAGAGCGGCTGGATGGGCCGAATGGATGGTGAGGGTGCATGCATGCACGGATTATAACGTCGCCAGCGGGTGATCTGCAGCGCAGCGGCTTTCGATAGCGCGGTATTTCTCTGGCATCGGGTTCATTAGCGGTGGTGTATCATGCTGCCGCTACCAAGGAAAATTATGGATTTCATGCAGTTCTTCGACATGATTTTGCATGTCGACAAATATCTCGGTCTTTTTATCGAACAATACGGCGCGCTGATTTACTTCGTGCTGTTCATGATCATTTTTTGCGAAACCGGCCTGGTCGTCTTTCCCTTCCTGCCCGGCGATACGCTGCTCTTCATCGCCGGCGCTTTCTGCGCTGCCGGCAGCATGAATATCTGGCTGTTGTTGAGCCTGTTGATCGTCGCCGCGGTACTAGGCAATACAGTGAATTACTGGATAGGTCACCGGATAGGCGAAAAAGTATTTACGCACGACTATCGCTGGCTGGACAAGGATGCCTTGCGCAAGACGCATGCCTTTTACGAGAATCATGGCGGCAAAACCCTGGTGCTGGCGCGTTTTGTGCCTATCGCCCGCACTTTTGCGCCGTTCATCGCTGGCGTATCAAAAATGACTTTCGTGCGTTTTCAATTCTTCAATTTGAGCGGCGCGATTGCGTGGGTAGCCTTGCTGGTGACGGGCGGCTATCTGTTCGGCAATATCCCGTTCATACGCGACCATTTGAATGCCATCGTACTGGTCGGTGTGGGTGCGGCGGCGATTCCGGTGATATTGGGTGCGTTGTGGAAAGTCGTGCAGCGCTTCAGGAAATAAGAGTCGTCGTGCAGCCCGTCCTCATGCGGTCTGGCTTCACGTCATCCGGTTTTTCGCCAGCGGCGGATTTTTCGCGAAGTATTTCCTGATGCCTTGCGTGACTGCATCCGCCATCCGATCCTGATAGGCATCGTCGTTCAACTTTGCTTCTTCTTCCGGGTTGGAAATGAAGGCTGTTTCGATCAGGATGCTCGGGATATCCGGCGCCTTCAATACGGCAAAACCGGCTTGCTCCACCGCGCCCTTGTGCAGGCGATTGATGCCGCCTATCTCATTCAATACCGCTTTGCCCAGCTTCAGGCTGTCGTTGATTTGCGCCGTGGTCGAGAGATCGAGCAGCACGCTGGCAAGCTGGATATCATGATGCTTGATGTTTGCGCCACCTATCAGATCGGCGGCATTTTCCTTGTTGGCCAGCCAGCGCGCGGCCGTCGAACTGGCGCCCTTTTCCGACAGTGCGAATACCGATGAGCCGTTTGCCGTTGCCTGCACAAACGCATCGGCATGGATCGAAACAAACAGGTCGGCTTGCACCTTGCGGGCCTTTTGCACGCGTACATGCAAGGGCACGAAATAATCGCCATCGCGGGTCAGCATCACGCGCATGTTCGGGTGTTGTTCGAGCTTGGCCTTGAGCCGCTTGGCAATCGCCAGCACGATGTTCTTTTCATAGCTGCCGCCGCGCCCTACTGCGCCTGGATCTTCGCCGCCGTGACCAGGGTCGAGCGCGATCGTCAGCATGCGGTTGACTTGCAGTGCACCTTTGGGTTCTGCGTAGGGCGGCTTGATTTCAGCCACCGCTGGCGGCATCGTCTCTGACGGCCGGTCCAGCGACCATTGGCCTCTTTCTATCAGCGCCGCAATCGGGTCGGGCGGATTGACCGGATACAGGTCGAACACCAGCCTGTGCTTGTAGGTACCGACTGGCGCCAGCGTGAAGACTTGCGGATTGACTTCTTCCTTCAGATCAAACACCAGCCGTATGACATTCGGCCGATTCTGGCCTACGCGCACCTGCTTGATGTAGGGGTCGTTGGACTGGATTTTGGCGACCAGGCTTTTGAGCGTTGGACTCAGCTCCAAGCCTTCCACATCCACCACCAGCCGCTCGGGATTCTTGATGATGAAATGCGTAGTTTTTAAATTGGAGTCGTTTTCCAGCGTGACGCGCGTGTAATCATCTGCCGGCCAGACGCGCACGGCGAGAATCTGCGCCGCCAGCGCAGGCATCGGGGACAGCAGTGAAATCAGCAGCGTGCCGCCCGCCTTGAGTACGGTGCGGCGCACTTTGGCATTTACAGGTTGGGAGCGAATTTCAGTCGGTTCAGACATTCAACACCTTGATCAGACAACGCTTGCAATTCTACATCACGTCCTTCGCCCGCCACTGCGAGTGAAATACTGATGTCGGGAGGAGGCAGTACCGCTTCAGCCTTTTCCGGCCATTCGACGATGCATATGGTTTGGTGGTTGAAGTATTCACGGAATCCGGCATCGAGGAATTCTTCGGCGCTTATCATCCGGTACAAATCGAAATGGATCACATTGACGCTGGCGCCATTGATTTCAACTGTATAAGGTTCAGCCAGCGTGTAGGTCGGGCTTTTTACATGGCCGGTGTGGCCCAGCGCATGCAGCATCGCGCGGGTCAATGCGGTTTTTCCGACGCCCAGATCGCCATGCAGATAGATCGTCAAGCCAGGTTGCAGGGCGCGTGCGAGCGCTGCACCGAGGGCGATGGTGCCGGCTTCTTCATGCAGATGGGCGGTGAATTGTTGCATTGAAGGTGCAGTCAAATTGTGGTTGATGAAAAATATGCTAACAGGCCGGACAGCCATACGATGCAATTGCCGCAGCGGAGTTCAATTCTCCGCTGATCTTTCGCCGCGCATGAGCCCAGGCGCGCATCACATAGTGTTTACTGTAGCAGCGCCAGCCAAAGTGGCAAGGTGCCCATCGAAATCAGCGTTCCGGCTGAAATCAGGAAGGCGACAAAGGGGCCATTGCCACCCATGCGTACCGCCAGCACATAAGCGCTCGATGCCGTCGGCAAGGCGGCGAACATGACGACTATCTGCAGATGCAGCGGCGACAGTCCGACCCATAGACCCAGCGCATACGTGATCGCCGGCACGGCCAACAGCTTGACTGCCAGGAAGTAGGTGGCGATGCCTTTCGAGGCGTGCAAGCCGCTCAGGCGCAGGCCGGCGCCGACCATGATCAGGCCCAGCGCGATCGATGCATTGCCCAGTCGTGACAGGAAGGCGCTCGCCAGGTCCGGCAAGTGAAAGCCGAGCAGGTTGAACAGCACACCGCCCATGGTTGCCATCAATAGCGGATTTTTCAGCAATTCCAGCAGCAAGCCGCCCTTGTTTTTTACCAGCGCATGCACGGCAGCCATATTGCACAGGGGGACGGCAAAGCCGATCACCAGGCCCATCAATGAGGTGCCTTGATCGCCGCCGAGCCGGCCGGCGATCGCCAGGGCGATATAGGAATTGAAGCGGAAAGCGGTTTGCACGCCGGATTCAAAAACCATGGGCTGGGATTTGAACAGCGGTTTGGCCAGCCAGCCGAGCAGGATGCCGCTGACGCAGGCGGCGATGGCGATTTGCAGAAACTGGCCGGTCGCAGCGAAATTGATCGGTGAACGTGCAGTCGAATAAAACAGCAGCGCCGGGAACAGCACGTAATAAATCAGCTTTTCCATCCCGTTCCAGAACTCAATACCCCACTTCGTGACGCGAAACAGCACGGCGCCGAACAGGATCAGCATGAAATCAGGTAGCAGGATGTTGATGATATGCATGGCGATCAGCGCCGGGCGCTGGAATAGAGGGACAGTTCAGGATGGTGGAAGCAGGTCGCAACATGCAATGCGCCCAGCGTCGCATGAGCGAAATTTTATTTCAACAGGCGTGCCAGCTCGACTGCGGTCTTGACATTCATCTTGTCGAAAATATGGGCGCGATGAACTTCCACGGTACGCATGCTGATGCCCAGCTTGTCGGCGATCACCTTGTTCATTTTTCCTTCCAGGATCAGGTCCAGCACTTCGCGCTCGCGGCCCGACAATGCAGACAGGCGCGTGTTGATCGCGGCGCCGGCAGAGGCTTGCTCCGACGCCGTCAGCGCTTCCTGGATCCTATCCATCAGCGTGTTGTCGTTGAACGGCTTTTCAAAAAAATCGAAGGCACCGCGCTTCAGGCTGTCGACTGCCATCGGTACATCGCCGTGGCCAGTCAGGAAAATCACCGGAAATACCTGCGTCAAGCCGCGTGTAGAGAGCAAGTCGAACAGGGCGATGCCGCTGACATCGGGCATGCGCACATCCAGCAATACGCATTGTCCTTGCGGATGGCTGCGCGTGATGCCGTCCAGGGCAGTCAGAAATGCCTTGCCGCTTTCGTAGGCGGTCGCCGGAATGCCGCGCGACTTTGCCAGCCACATCAGCGAGTCGCGGATTACTTCTTCATCATCAATAATGTGCAGCATCGTATGTCCTGTCAGTCTGCCGGTACGTCATGGGCTGGCCCATGACGGCGCTAAAGCTGGCGCATGAAAACCTGCGCCTCTGGCGAAATAGTCAACCTTGTTTGCCCTGCCTGCTCAAACGCGGTCTGTACGCATTGTCGTGTCGATCACCGTATTTTGCAACGTCGGCAGTGAAAAACGGAAGATCGTGCCACCGCCCGGATTGTCTGCATGGGTGAGCGTGCCGCCGTGGAATTCGATCGCCGTGCGGCATATGCTCAAGCCCATGCCCATGCCGTCCGCCTTGGTGGAAAAGAATGGCGAATACAGGCGTTCAGCCACTTCCGGCGTAATCCCGTGCCCCTGATCGCTGATCGAGACGATGACGTTGGGCGGACTTGCCGCATCGATGCTCGCGGCAATGCTTAACACCCGTTTTTCGGGTGCCACGCCCTGCATCGCCTCGATGCCATTGCGCGTGAGGTTCAGCAATACCTGTTCCAGCAACACGCGATCGGCCAGCACGGGTGGCAAGGTTGATGGAATATCGGTCTTGATTGTGACGAAGTATTG
>NZ_JAUSME010000215.1 GCF_030645555.1 Herminiimonas sp. | reverse complement strand
TTTGCTGCAACGCAGCTTCTGCCGACAGGCCCAGGCTTTTTGCCAGTTTGCGGCTGCTTGCAAGTTCTTTCTTGTGTGCAATTTCGAATAAATTTTCCGGGATGTTCATGCAGGAGTAAGGAGAGAGGCCATAAAGATAGTGCATCTTACGTGGATATTGCTTATGCCTGTCATTGCGCCCTGATGAGACGACAGCAAGGCAGGCATGGGTAGTTTAAGAGTGGCGTATGGCCGTCAAAAGGATTATCTTTTTAATAATTTTAGAGAAATAAGATAAAGGCGCTTGCATAAAGCACTGTTTTTTTATACAGTACGGTTTCTGGAAGCAAATGCTGCTTTCACCCGATTTTGTTTCAACACCCAACCGTCGAAAGAATCCTCATGGACGATAAAAAAACCGCACCGAGCTCGGACAAGAGTAAAGCACTCGCAGCCGCATTGGCGCAAATCGAAAAGCAATTCGGTAAAGGCTCGGTGATGCGCATGGAAGATGGCGCAGTCGTCGAAGAAGTGCAAGTTGTCTCCACCGGTTCTCTCGGCCTGGACATCGCGCTGGGCGTCGGCGGCTTGCCACGCGGCCGCGTCGTTGAAATCTACGGCCCGGAATCGTCGGGTAAAACCACGCTGACGCTGCAAACCATCGCTGAAATGCAGAAGCTGGGTGGCACTTGCGCCTTCATCGATGCAGAACATGCACTGGATGTGACGTATGCGCAAAAACTCGGTATCAACCTTTCCGACTTGCTGATTTCACAACCGGATACCGGTGAGCAAGCGCTGGAAATCTGCGATGCGCTGGTGCGTTCCGGTGCCGTCGACCTGATCGTCATCGACTCGGTCGCCGCGCTGACGCCGCGTGCCGAAATCGAAGGCGACATGGGCGATTCCCTGCCAGGCCTGCAGGCACGACTGATGTCGCAAGCCTTGCGCAAGCTGACCGGCAGCATCAACCGCACCAATACCCTGGTTATTTTCATCAACCAGATCCGCATGAAAATCGGCGTGATGTTCGGCAATCCGGAAACCACGACCGGCGGCAATGCGCTGAAGTTTTACGCTTCGGTCCGCCTCGATATCCGTCGTACCGGCTCGATCAAGTCCGGCGATGAAGTCATCGGTAATGAAACCAAGGTCAAGGTCGTCAAGAACAAGATCGCGCCACCAATCAAGGAAGCGCACTTCGATATCCTGTATGGCGAAGGCACATCCCGCGAAGGCGAAATTCTGGATCTGGGTTCGGATGCCAAGATCGTCGAAAAATCCGGTGCCTGGTATAGCTATAACGGCGAACGTATCGGCCAGGGCAAGGACAATGCACGTAACTATCTGAAAGAACGTCCGGAACTGGCGCGCGAAATCGAAAACAAGGTACGTGCTTCATTGGGCGTGCCTGAACTGGGCGCCATCAAGTCGGATGAACCAGCTGCGAAGAAGGCTACTGCGAAAGAAAGCAGGGAAGCCAAAGAAGCAAAAGAAATCAAAGAAGTCGAATAAGGTAGCGGCCTGGCCGATATCCTTCGATTGGATGTTTATTTTAACGGGCGCCCGCGCTGACGGACTCATATGGCAAAACTGCAAGTGAGTCTGAAAGCGCGGGCGCTTCGCTATTTATCGGCGCGCGAACACAGTCGTCAGGAACTGGCGCGCAAACTGGCGCGCTATGCGCAGGAGGGCGACGATGTCGAAGCCTTGCTCGATACGCTGGAAGCGGCGAAATTTCTTTCTGAAGCGCGTTTCTCCGAGTCGCTGGTTAACCGGCGGGCGGCGCGCTTCGGTAACAGCCGGATTTTGTCCGAACTGAAAAGCCACAATATAGATCCCGATACACTGACTGAAATCAAGGCCGGGCTGGCGCTGGATGAAAATGCGCGTGCACGCGAAGTCTGGCTGAGAAAATTCGGCACGGTGGCGAGCGATGCAAGCGGTCGTGCGAAGCAGATGCGCTTCCTGCTGCAGCGCGGCTTTTCGCATAGAGCGATACTGGCGGCGATGCGCGCCAAGGACGAGGATGAATACTGAGGCTGGTGTGGGCTGTCATTTCCGCAAATGGGAATGACCGACAAGGCGGGATAGCGCGGGATTGCACGCACATTGACTGTGCATGCAATCCCGGTTGTGCATGATGAGGGATCAGTGATCCATCAATGCCTTGACGTGGACTGCAGTGGCGGAGGCTAAACCTTCCAGGCTGTAACCACCTTCCAGTATCGAGACTATGCGTCCCTCGCAAGTGTCATCGGCAATTTTCATGATTTCACGCGTGATCCAGTCGAAATCCTCGTCCTGCAGATTCAAGCCTGCCAGCGGGTCCAGGTGATGGGCATCGAAGCCGGCTGAAATGATGATCAATTCCGGATTGAAGGCGCGTATCGCCGGCAGCATCCTGGCGACAATCTGTTCGCGGAACAGCGCCGAATCGCAGCCGCGTGGCAGCGGAACGTTGACGATGTTGTGCGCCACGCCGGTTTCGGCTTCCGACCCTGTGCCCGGATAAAAATGCGACTGATGGCTGGATGCATAAAACAGTTCTGGCCTATCGTAAAACGCCGCTTGCGTGCCATTGCCGTGATGGACATCGAAGTCGATGACGGCCACACGTTCGAGCTTGTGCACTTCATACGCGTAAGCCGCCGCGATTGCTGCCTGGTTGTATATGCAAAAACCCATCGCCTTGTTCGGCTCTGCGTGATGGCCGCATGGGCGGGTGGCGCAAAACACATTGTGCGCTTCCTTGCCCATCACCGCATCGACGCCGGCACAGGCTGCGCCTACGCAACGCATGACCGCTTCCAGCGAGCCCGGCGACATGACAGTATCGCCGCCGTCGAGAGGCATGTAGCCATGGTTCGGCGAGGCATCTTCTACGTCTTCGACAAATGCTTCGGTATGGATCAACAATACCTGTTCGCGCGTGCCCATAGGCGCTTCACGCCATTGCGCAGCATCGAATGCCGGCACGCGCAAGGCGCGCAATACGGCTTTCAGGCGTTCCGGAGATTCAGGATGGCTGGGGCCCGGTTTGTGTTCGAGGCAGGCTTCGTGCGTATAAATCAGTGTCGTCATAATTGTTATCGATGCAGGAGTGCTCCGGCATCAGCTCCATTTCTAAAAAAGCGGGTTGGAGGGGCGCAACGCGGGCGGCCCGGCAAGTGTGTCGCCTGCATTATAAATGTCGAAGGCTGCCGTTGGCGATTGCATGTGTCGGCATATTCATCAACGCATGCAGATCATGATGAAGGCTCCGGCATCAGCGATGGTTTTGCAGCGGAATTCCGACATTTTTCATTCAATTAAACTGAAAACCTATCGAATGAAAAATGAGTATCCGTAATTAAAATCAGAGCAATTTATTCAAAATAAAGGCAAATTAATGTGGAAAATGGGCCCGGATGCAGCCAAATCAGCGTTAATCGATGGAAACGGGCAGTTTCTGTATTGAATAGCAGATATCATCTTGTTACACATATGGAATATTGTTGGCCTTGCCCAGAGAAAGCCGGGAGTGGTCGCCGCACTTCATAACCAAAGAGAATTCGTGTTTTCAACACCGCTCGACATCGTCGTTAACCCATTACCTCTATGACGCATTCCGTCATGCTTCAGTTCGCCGTCAAAACCCATACGGGATTGGTACGTGCGCACAATGAAGATGCCGTCGAGGTCAATGCAGATTATAAAATCGCGGTTCTGGCCGATGGCATGGGCGGTTACAACGCGGGTGAGGTGGCAAGCGGCATAGCCACCTCGGTATTTACGGCGACGCTGGAGCTGCACCTGCAGCAGCTGAAAAAAAAGCGTGGCCCTCAAGGCAGCAAATCCTTGCAGCGCCTAATGGTCGATGCCGTCATCCAGGCCAATACATACATACTTGAAGCTGCCCGCGTACAGCCGCAATTCAGCGGCATGGGCACGACCCTGGTTGCTGCGCTATTCCATCACGACAGGGTCGTGCTGGCGCATATCGGCGATTCGCGCGCCTATCGCTTTCGCCAGGGCGGCTTGCTGCAGCTCACGCGCGATCATTCCCAGTTGCAGGAACAGATAGATGCCGGTCTGGTCAGCCCGGAATGGGCACGTTTTGCACCGAACAAGAACTTGATCACGCGGGCGCTAGGCGTCACAACGCAAATCGATGTGGAAATAAACGATTACCCTAGCGAAAACGGCGACATCTATCTGCTGTGTTCCGATGGCTTGTCCGACATGCTGTCGAGCGAACAAATGCTGGGCATACTCAAGAATAACGCTGCGGATCTTGACCGGTTATCCGATAGCTTGATAGAGGCTGCCAACAACAATGGCGGACGCGACAATATTTCAGTCATCCTGGCAAAGATAGAATCGGGCAAGCCAGCACCAGCGGGTTTTTGGGATAGGTGCGGAACTTGGATGCGATCGCTGTTGCATTGATACTGGTGGCGTGGCTGGTCCATAGATGATGTTTTTGTAATGAATTTTGCCGCCTAGCTCGTTGGCAAGTCTTCATCTCACGGCGCAGGAAGAGCGCAAAATTTCCGCTTGAGGTGACAAAATATGGTCATGACCAACCAAAAATTGTTACTTTTCATGCGCCTGTTCTGGAAAATACAGCCAATTCAGCCTGTTTTCAGCTGGCACACCGATTGCTCAGTGATAACCGTGGCAGAAAGCTGCCCTATATTCCCAAACAGGAGAAACAAATGAAATCGATGAAAATGATTAAAAAAGCACAAGCTGGCTTTACGCTGATCGAATTGATGATCGTGGTTGCAATTATCGGTATTTTGGCTGCAGTGGCTTTGCCTGCGTATCAGGATTACACCGTGAAGGCTAAAGTGCAGGAGGCTGTGAGTCTGTCTTCGCCTGCACTGACTGCTATAGGCCTGGCATGTAGCGAACAAAGCTTGGTCGCCAATGCTGATTTGAATACATCACTGGGTTTGCCTGCTGCGACCGCGATTTCAGGAAATTACACAACTTCTGTACAGGCCGTGGGTGTCGATGCAGGTACGGGTAGGGTAGACATAACCATGAAGGCCATCGGTAATGCAGTAACCGCTGGCCAAACAATTGTTTATACCGGTACTTGCGGTGCGGCTGGACTGAAGTGGTCTGTCGGCGGTACTATTCCTGCCAAATATCTGCCTAAAACATAAGAACCAATAGAATAGATATCTGGTACTGGCCTGATAGTTTTATTGGGTCAGATATAGGATTCTAAAAAGGCACCCTGAATGGGTGCCTTTTTTTATAATGAAATGAGGGGGCGGGAGAGGTTATGAGCCATGCTAGACCTGTAATGTCGCCTTTTTGGTTAATCCTTTGGACTTGCACCCTTGCTCCCGGGTGGTTGCTGCCGAATCATTTCCGACCCTGGTTGACTTTTCATACCGATGCCTGGGTTGCCCTGACCTTGTTATTGGCATTGCTGGCGGTTCTCATACGTGTCCGCGGTCCACTCGCTTTGCATGGGATAACGATACTGGTCGCTTTTCTGGTTTGGGTACCCTGGCTGCAGCATCTATTCGGCTTGGTGCCTTTGATCGGCAATGCATGGATATCGTCAGCTTATCTATTCGGCCTTTTTCTCGCCTTATTGACGGGCGCGCAATGGGAAAAGGCTACCCCGGGTCAATTTACGGACGGCCTCTTTTTGGCAATCGGTATTGCTTCCTTGTTGTCTGTCGGTTTGCAATTGCAACAGTGGTTGCAACTGGAAGGCCTGGAGCTATGGTCCATGGGCGGCGGTCCTGTACGACCGCACGCCAACTTGGGGCAGCCCAATCAACTGGCTACTTTTTTGCTGTGGGGTTTGCTGGCTGCTGCCTGGGCTCTGGTTCGCAGGCGCATTAGCCTCTGGCCGGCTCTGTTAATGGCAGGTTTTCTTTTGTTCGGCATAGCCATGACCGGATCGCGCACGGCGTGGATAGGCGTTGCATTGCTGGTGGCGGCTTCCTGGTGGTGGCGCAAGTTGTGGGGAAATTCACGCGCGCCATGGGTGGTGACAGGATTGGGAATCTATTTTATCGCCTGTGTTGTCGTTACGGGCTGGTTACGCCATAACTACCAAGGAGCTATGGAGGTCGATGACGTTTTCCGTATGAGTACCGAAATACGCCCACTGGCCTGGAGAATGTTTATTGATGCCGTAGGGCAGCGTCCATTTTTCGGCTACGGCTGGAATCAAGTCGTGCTGGCGCAGGTAGCCGTCGCAGTGGATCATCCCCCTGTTCCAGGTGTATTTTCCTATGCTCACAATATATTGCTGGATCTGATTGTATGGTGCGGTATTCCCTTGGGTTTGTTTGTATTTTGTTTCGTACTCTGGTGGTTATGGAAGCAGTTGCGTGCGATTCGTCATGCAGAAAATGCTGTGCTTTTATTGTTCTTGTTGGTGGTATTCAACCATGCAATGCTTGAACTACCTTTGTACTTTGCCTATTTTCTACTGCCGGTCGGGATGGTGATGGGAGTACTGAATGCGCGCCTAGATGAGCAACCTGCCCTGTCGATGGGACGGGGAATTTTTGCTCTTCTATTCGCCGCAGGGGTGACATTGATGGCACTCATTATTCGCGACTATTCCCGAATTGAGCCTAGTTACCAGATACTGCGCATGGAATGGAGTCGCATCAAAATTACGATACCAGTGGGACCGCCGGATGTGGTGTTGCTGACTCAGTGGCATGACTATATTAAGTATGCGCGTTTTGAACCCAGGGCGGGATTGAGTGCTGATGAACTGGACTGGATGCGTAATGTTGCCGGGCTGTTTCCCGGCACCATTTTTTTCCACAAACTTGCGACCGCTTTGGCCCTGAACCAGCGCCCGGAAGAGGCGAGCTTGTGGTTGCAAAGAATGTGCAAAATTGTACCTGATGGCGACTGCCTTGCTGCAAAAGATATCTGGGCCAGGCAAGCTCTCAAAAATCCGGAAATAGCGGCGATTCCCTGGCCAGTGAAAGGCGGAAAATAGGATGTGCGTGATGTTGCATCTATTTATTTCTTTTTAAGGGTCTGACCGATCATCATGCGTAATGAAAACACCCCATCAATGGGGTGTTTTTTTGTGGGCAAAACGTATTGTATTTATTGTCGACGGATGGGCTGGCTCAGACCGTACAATTATTCGGTGCCATCCAATCCCCCGACTTCCCGCCATGTTTTTCCAGCACCTTGATTTCGCTCATCACCATCCCCCTGTCCACCGCCTTGCACATATCGTAAATAGTCAGCAATCCGATTTGCACGGCGGTCAGCGCTTCCATCTCCACGCCGGTTTTTCCAAAGGTCTCAACCTGTGCCGTGCAGCTGATGCTGGATAGTGCTGCATCGACCGCAAAGTCAACTGTCACGCGCGTCAGTGCCAGCGGATGGCACAAGGGGATTAGATCGCTGGTGCGCTTTGCGCCCATGATGGCGGCGATGCGGGCTATGCCCAATACATCGCCTTTTTTTGCTGTGCCGGATGTGATGATAGCCAGCGTTTCCGGCTTCATGCGGATGACGCCGCCGGCAACTGCGATGCGGTGGGTTTCATTCTTGCTGCCTACATCGACCATATGCGCCTGGCCGGTGGCATCGAAATGGGTCAGGCCTTCGTTGGTGGTCGAGCTTGGGTCGTTATTTTTTTGTGTAGTCATGGTGGCGGAAGAGCGTCTGCGGCTGGGGGAAGTGGAACGATTGCAATGAGCAGGTATCATAGCATTGTGAAACTGAAATCCATTCTTCCTGCTGTTATTTCTCGGCCTCGATGCTCCTTGCGATCTGCGGCGCTGGCGGCCTTGTTGCTCGCTTGTACCTTGCCGCCTGCGATCGCGCCTTCTTCAGCAATAGCGCAGTCCCTGCCCAGTCTCGGTGATACCGAGCGCGAGGAATTGTCGCCCCTGATGGAGCGCAAGCTGGGTGAACAAATCATGCGCGATATCCGGCGCAATCGCGATTATCTGGACGACGCACCCTTGCAGGAATACCTGAACGGGCTGGGGACCAGCCTGCTTGCGGTGCGGCCGGAGGCCCGTGGCGAGACGCAGTACGATTTTTTCTTCTTCGCCGTGCGCGATCCTATGTTGAATGCGTTTGCCTTGCCGGGCGGCTTCATCGGCGTGCATTCCGCGCTGGTGCTGGCAGCGCAGAATGAATCCGAACTTGCTTCGGTGATGGCGCATGAAATCGGCCATGTCGCGCAGCGTCATATTGCACGCATGCTGGGCAAGCAAAAGCAGGATGCGCTGATCCCGCTGGCGGCGATGGTGCTCGGTGCGCTGACGGCAACGGCAAGCCCGGATGCAGGCATCGCAATGATGATGGGTGGGCAGGGTCTGGCCTTGCAGAGACAGCTTAATTTCAGCCGCGTTGCCGAGCGTGAAGCAGATCGCGTCGGCCTGGACATCATGCGCGAAGCCGGTTTTGAAACATCGGGCATGGTCAATTTCTTTGGACGCCTGCAACAGGTCAGTCGCAACTACAGCGATAACACGCCGCCTTATCTGCGCTCGCATCCGATGACTACGGAACGGATTGCTGATATACAGGCGCGCATCCGCGATCAGCGTTACCGGCAGCATGCAGACAGCCTGGATTTTCCCTTGATACAGGCGCGGGTAAAAATCCTGCAAGACCCGTCGCAGCAGGGAATGCTGGATGCAGCAGCAGGCTTTGAGCGACAGCTGCAATTGAAAACGCGTACCGCTATCATCGCAGGCAAGTATGGCCTGGCCTTCATTGCGCTCAAGCAGGGCGATACTAAAAAAGCGCAAGGCATGCTCAATGATGCGCGTGCAGCCTTGAAGAATGGTGCGCCTGCTGCAAAGAATATCGTGCTGAGCAGTTTGGCTATAGACATCAAGCTGGCTGCGCATCAATTCAGGGAAGCCGTGGAGGAAGCGGATGTGGCGCGCAACCAGTTTCCCTTGTCGCGCGGCATCGCGCATCAATATGCCGATGCACTCTTCGCTGCAGGGCGTTATGCCGATGCGGTGACATTTTTGCGCGATCAGGCGCAACTGTATCGCACCGAGCCGCAACTCTACGATCGCCTGGCGAAGACGTATGCAGCATTGAATCAGCAGGCGCAGCAGCATCTGGCGCTGGCTGAATCGTATGCCCTGAATGGCAGCTTGCCGGCGGCGCTGGATCAACTGGCGATTGCGCGCCGTGCGCCGGATGCATCGTTTTATGATCAGTCGATCATCGATGCGCGTGAGCGTGAGATGAAGGCGCAGCGGCTGGAAGAAATTCGCCAGGAAAAAGAAGGGTACTGAAGGAAGGGTGCTGCAACTTCAGGAGTGGCCGATATCTGATGCAAATCAGATCGATGGGCGTGGCACACGAATGAAGTTGAATTGTTCGCTGAGCAGCGCTTTCTCGATGTAGTTGACAGGTACTTTCCTGTCGCCGTATTGCAGCGACAATGCGCCTTCAACGCCACCTTGTTCCAGCCAGACTAACAATCGTTCGTCAGCTACCGCCGCATCATCCAGATGCAGAGCCGGCAGGCATTGCGCCAGGTCTCTGTCATCGAGCAAGGCGACTTTATCCTCACCTTGCAAAAACAATCTGCCTTGCTCGCTGAGCCAGGCCCCCTCAATCCCGGCTAAATGCGCACCTGTTTGCAGAACGAATCCATGATCAGGTTCGGTGTGTGCAATCCAGGGCGCTACTTCCAGATCGACGTAGACGCGTTGCGGGCCGTTCTGGAAATACCAGCGGCCTTGCCCGTCATCTGTGTAATTGCGGTTGATGAAGCCAATCAAGGCGGGATGGGTGATTTTGTCGCCGGGCAGATTGTACATTTGCGCATGTTCATCACGCATGCGCCAGTTGCCGCGCGCGTCCAGCGCCAGCCAGCCGTAACAGTGCGGCACGTTCGGCCATTTCGCCAGCGCTTGCCCGACTATCTGATCCATCTCAGATACTCTTTAATCTTGAGCAGCTTCAAGGAAGCTGACCATGCGTTGCGGCAGCCAGTCCAGGTTGCCCGGTATCGGACCGACTGTGAATCCGACATGCCCGCCGCGATCAGGCTGTTCCAGCGTGATCGCTGGGCTTGCCGTCGCGGGTAAATATTCTTGTGGCAGAAAAGGATCGTTACGTGCATTCAAAACCAGCGTCGGCACGGTGATATCGTTGAGCACGTATTTTGCGCTGGCACGACGCCAGTAATCGTCGGTATTCAGATAGCCGTGCAAAGGCGCGGTGACGACATTGTCGAAAGCGTACAGGTCGCGCGCATTCATCATCGTGTCGCGGTCGAACAGGCCGGGAAACTGCTCGAGCTTGCCCAGGCATTTCGGCTTCAGCGTTTGCAGAAAGATGCGCGTGTACAGCATGTTCAAGCCGCGTGCCAGTGCGGCACCGCCGCCAGCCAGATCCAGCGGAGCGGAAATCGCGCAGGCGGCATCGACTATCCGCGCCTGCTGTTGCGATTCGCCCAGCCATCGCAATAGCGCATTGCCGCCTAGCGACACGCCGCTTGCATAGAATTTCCCGGCGCCGCGCCCGCGTGCATACGGTGCCAGCCGGCGCAATATCCAGTCCAGTTCGGTGGCATCGCCCGAATGATAGAAGCGCGGTGCATGATTCAATTCACCGGAACAGCCGCGGAAATGCACGACTGCACCTGACCAGCCGAGCGCGGCAATGTGCGCCATCAGCGCGCGCGCGTAATGGCTGCTGGACGAACCTTCCAGGCCATGGAACATGACGATGAATGGTAATCCGGCCCGGCCGTCGACAAAATCCAGATCGATGAAATCAGCATCGGGCGTGTCCCATCGTTCGCGTCGGTAAGTGACGGGTGGTTTTGCTATGAATTTTGCCGGATAGATGGTTTGCAGATGGCCGCCGGGCAGCCAGCATGGAGCAGGGTAGATCATCGATGCGATAGTCCTGTGAGAGCCGAGCCAGGGAGTCGTGCAAGTGCAAGCTTGCCTGTGTCGCCGGATAAAGAGGCACGCTTATTTTTTATGAATAGTGCCAAAATTATTTTTGTTATGCGGCTGATTGCACGGAAAGCAAGGATCAGTGCAGCACATTGCTGGCAACCAGTTCTGTCTTGGCCTGGCCGGGTGCAGTCGATGCATGATGCAGGGCGATGCGCCAGCCGAGCGGCGTTTTCACATAGACATTGGTTGCGAGTATATGCACGTCGCGTTGCGTACCGGAGGTCGTGTACACCGCTTCGACCAGGTTGTGCACGGCGCTCATCATGTTTTGCAGCAGGTGCAATTGCAGCGGGCGTATGTGCACGCCGCCACGGGTGAAAATTTCTTCCCATGATGCGCGTATGGCTGCATAGCCGATCAGCCGCGTGCCATCCGGGTGTATGCAGACAATTTCTTCATCATCTGCCCATATGGCCATCAATGCATCCAGATCGGCACGGCTGATCGCATCGTAAAACGCGATTTCGATATCGTCTGCAGTACCGAACTGTTTGCTGGCTTTGGGCATGATGGCCTTAGTGAGCGTGTACGACAGCGCCGGGTTTGAGGCGATAGATGGTGCCGCAGTAAGGGCATTTCGCTTCGCCGCCGTGCGACAGTTCGAGGAATACGCGTGGATGTGAGCTCCAGGCCGGCATCGCAGGGTTGGGGCAGTAGGCTGGCAAATCCTTGCCGTCGAGTTCGATTGCGGACGCGTTGTGCGATGCTGCTGTCATTTCATTCTCCGAATTGCTGTATTTGAATTGGTTGCTGCGTGCTGCAGATTTTAAAGTGTAGCGGGCCTGTCGCATAGCAAATAATCAGCGCTGGCCGGCAGGTGATCGGCAGCGACATCTGGGCCACAGTAATGTTGTGCGATGTTGATTTTAACGGATACGACTATGCAAATAGAAAAAACCATATCCAGCGTGCGCGATTGCATGATGCCGTTTTAGCCGTTTTTCACCCGGTTTTCTCAAGCCTGCACTTTGCCGCATCAGCGCAATTCTATAGTCAAATTGATAATTTCCTGTCTTTTCGCTTTTTTCAGGATAGAACATAGGCATGCAAGCAGGGTTGTTGCGCCATCCGGTGCGGTAAAATAGCGCTCTTTTGTCAAATCCAATACCAATTACCCATGCAATTCAAAAGATTGAGCGATTTGATCGCGCGTAATGAACTCAAGGGCAAGCGCGTATTTATCCGTGCCGATCTTAATGTGCCGCAAGACAGCAGCGGCAATATCACTGAAGACACGCGCATCCGCGCTTCGGTGCCGGCTATACAGGAAGCGTTGCAGGCAGGCGCGGCCGTGATGGTCGCATCGCATCTGGGCCGTCCGGTAGAGGGTGAATTCAATCCCGTCTACTCGCTGGCGCCGATTGCACAGCACTTGAGCGAGTTGCTGGGACAGACCGTCGAATTGAAGCAGGACTGGATTGATGGCGTGGATGTGGCGCCGGGCCAGATCGTGTTGCTGGAGAATTGCCGCTTCAACAAGGGCGAGAAAAAGAACGATGATGCGCTTGCCAGGAAACTAGCCGCACTCTGTGATGTCTATGTCAACGATGCCTTCGGCGCGGCGCACCGTTCCGAAGCGACTACGCAGGGCATGGCAAAATATGCGCCTGTGGCCTGCGCCGGGCCTTTGCTGGCTGCCGAGCTCGATGCCTTGGGCAAGGCTTTGCACCAGCCTGCCAGTCCGCTGGTGGCAATTGTCGCCGGCTCCAAGGTGTCGACCAAGTTGACCATATTGAAAACGCTGGCTGCCAAGGTTGACCAGCTGATCGTTGGCGGGGGCATAGCCAATACCTTCATGCTGGCCGCCGGTTTGAAAATCGGCAAATCGCTGGCAGAAGCGGACCTGGTTGGCGACGCCAAAGCCATCATCGACATGATGGCCCAACGTGGCGCATCGGTACCTATTCCGGTCGATGTCGTGTGTGCGAAAGAATTTTCGCCGACAGCTGTTGCGACCGTCAAGGATGCGGCGGACGTGGCCGATGACGACATGATATTGGACATAGGTCCGAAGACAGCCGAGATGCTGGCAAGGCAGATAGCGCAAGCCGGCACTATCGTCTGGAACGGCCCGGTAGGCGTATTCGAGTTCGACCAGTTCGGCAACGGCACCAAAACACTGGCGCTGGCAATTGCAGAGTCCAGCGGATTTTCAGTCGCCGGCGGCGGCGATACACTGGCAGCGATTGCCAAGTACGACATTACGGACAGGATAGATTACATCTCGACCGGTGGCGGCGCCTTCCTCGAATTCCTCGAAGGGAAAGCCTTGCCGGCTGTCGAGATACTGGAGCAGCGCACCAGCAACTGATGTGCAGGGCGGCAGCCCATCGTATGAAAAATGCAGTGCGGATGTTTTGAAAACCAATTTGTTGTGAAGACGAGGATGGCGGGATCGATGCTGAACAGGCGCGTCGTTGTCGCAACAACCGTCCGTTCGGCAAACCTTAATTTACTGTTTTTGGAGAATTACCATGCCTCTCGTATCCATGCGTCAATTGCTCGACCACGCGGCCGAAAACGGCTACGGCCTGCCTGCGTTCAACGTCAACAATCTGGAACAGGTGACTGCCATCATGGAAGCGGCCGATGAAGTCGGTGCGCCGGTGATCATGCAGGCTTCGGCCGGTGCGCGCAAATATGCGGGCGAACCGTTTCTGCGCCACTTGATACAGGCAGCGGTCGAAGCGTATCCGCACATCCCTGTCGTCATGCATCAGGATCACGGCCAGACGCCTGCCATCTGCATGGCGGCAATACGCTCGGGCTTTACATCGGTGATG
>NZ_JAUSME010000205.1 GCF_030645555.1 Herminiimonas sp. | reverse complement strand
CTTGCTGTTCAGGAATGAGCGCAGGATCTTGTTGGTGGTGCGCGGATAGACATAGTCTGTACCCAGCAGGACAAAGCGCTTGGCGCCGCCGCCTTCTTTCGACATCAGATATTCGGTCGCCGGGATCGCTTGCTGGTTAGGCGCGGCGCCGGTGTAGAACACGTTTTTCTCGAGTTCTTCGCCTTCATATTGCACCGGGTAAAACAGCAGGCTGTTCAATTCCTTGAAGACCGGCAAAACCGATTTGCGCGATACCGAAGTCCAGCAGCCGAACACGACCGCGACCTTGTCTTGCGAAATCAGCTGGCGCGCCTTTTCCGCAAACAGTGGCCAGTTCGATGCCGGATCGACGATGACCGGCTCCAGCTTCTTGCCCATCACGCCGCCATTGGCATTGATTTCTTCTATCGTCATCAATGCCACGTCTTTCAACGAGGTTTCGGAAATGGCCATGGTGCCCGACAAGGAATGCAGGATGCCGACCTTGATCGTATCGGCGGCAAATGCAGCCGGCAGCCAGGAAGAAGAGGCGAGTGCAAACGCGCCCAGTGCGGTTGCTTTGAGTAGTGTGCGACGTGACATAAGGTGTGCTCCTAAAGTGGATGAACGAAAACCCAGTACGAAAGACAGAAAACCATGCAACTGACAACATGAAAAACAGTGTGAAAAACAACGATGAAACTGAATACTCTTGTCCGTCATTCCCGGCCGGCGGGATGCTTTATGCTTCCTCCCGGGTGCTGTAGCGTTCGCGTGCGGTCTGCAGCATGAACAGCGTGATGCGCTTGACCTCGGCCTGGCTCTCGGCGATGTGACCGCAAATCATTTGCTGCGCGCCGGCCACGTCGCGGTCGAAGATTTTCTTCAGGATGTCTGCATGTTCGCGATAGGTCGCAGCGATGCGCGGCGCCTTCGTGAAATCGAGGCGGCGGATGATGCGTATGCGCTCGGTGACGTCCTGATGGATGCGCACCATCTCGTCATTGCCGACCGCTGACACCAGCCGCGCATGGAAGGCTTCATCGAGCGCCGCCACGGTGGTCGGGTCGTCTAGATATTCTGCCGGTGGGACCAGCCAGACTTCGCGCAAGCCATCCAGGCGCGAGGTCGCATCCTGCTCGACGAGCTTGGCGATGGCATTGGTTTCCATCATGATGCGGATCTCGTACAAGTCCTCGAAGTACTTGAAGTCGAAGGCGCGCACTTGCCAGCCGCTGCGGAAATTGACATCGACATAGCCTTCGCGCTGCAGCCAGAACAGTGCCTGCCGCACGGGGGTACGGCTGACCTGCATGCGGGTAGCGATATCGCCTTCGCTGAACTTGTCGCTGGGCAGCAGGCGGAAATCAAAGATGTCTGCCTTCAATTGCGTGTAAATCTGGATCGCCAGATTGTTCGCATTTTTCCCGGAAGCGGGCGGCGTTTTCAGATCGAGCATGGAAGGTCCTCAGTAAAGGCGCCGGATTAAAGGGTGGCGTGCTGTTCGATCGAGACCAGCGGATCGCCGGCATTGATCATCATGCCGGGCTGGCAATG
>NZ_JAUSME010000101.1 GCF_030645555.1 Herminiimonas sp. | reverse complement strand
TTTTTGGTGTTGCTTGAAGAGCATTGGTCATAGCGGGGGCAGGTAAAAAGCGTGGGGTTGAAACGAAGTCGCTATTGTACCCTTTTGCCCGGCCCGCCTGCCACTTGACGTGGCGCTTGGGGCCGGACGCTGCTACATCCTGTTTTACTTGTTGTTTTTATCGCCAGGCGTAGCTGGTGGCGCGAAAGGAAAAGCACCGAACATGTTCTTCGACTGGGTCTGCATCTGCTCCTGCATCTGCACGAACAGGCTTTTGCTTTGCTCGATGTAGTTGCTCATCATCCCCTGCATCATCGGCCCTTGCACATTCATGAACTGCGCCCACATTTCCGGACTGAACGGCTTG
Source organism: Herminiimonas sp. (assembly GCF_030645555.1). Taxonomy (GTDB): domain Bacteria; phylum Pseudomonadota; class Gammaproteobacteria; order Burkholderiales; family Burkholderiaceae_D; genus Oxalicibacterium. Next base: position 10,913 of record NZ_JAUSME010000101.1, on the reverse strand, counting down.
CCTTCGTACAGGCCTTTCGAGTTTTCCGTCAGCTTGTTCTGGATATCGATGAAAGCCTGGATATTCTTTTCCAGATACGAACCCATCATGCCCTGCATCGCATGGCCATAGTAGCGAATGATTTGCGACAAGGCGGCGCTGGAAAACATCGGCGAGCCATTCGACTCTTCTTCCAGAATGATCTGCAGCAGTATGCTGCGCGTCAGATCTTCATCGGTCTTCGCATCGACCACAGAAAACTGTTCATTGTCCAGCACCAGCTGCTTGACATCGGCTAGCGTGATGTAGGAACTGGTTTGCGTATCGTAGAGGCGACGATTCGGATATTTCTTGATTAAACGCTCGGAGATTTTCTTTGTACTTGTCATCGTGAATCCCAACTTGTTGCGTCGCAACGCATTTGTATCTATCGGCTCAGAAAGCGAACGAGGTTCACTTCAAAATCCCATTATAGTGCGGAAAAACAAAGGTTTACACAAGCTCTGCCAGCTTTTGTCTTTCTGCCGCAATGCAAGAAAACAAAATATCCAGTGCTCTTCTGCAGAGAATTCAGCTTGCCTTTACCTTTACATAACTGCCGGGTGCGGGCTCGGCAGGCTGATATTGCGCATTTCCCAACTTACGCGGCGCCTTGATCTTTTTCTCTGCATGCAGGGCCAGGAAATCGGCCCATGCCGGCCACCAGCTGCCGGCAATTTCAGTCGCACCGGCCAGCCATGACAGCGCATCCGTGGCAGCATCGTCGTTGACCCAGTAATGCCGCTTGTTCTTTCCCGGCGGATTGATGACGCCGGCGATATGCCCGGCTGCGCCCAGCACGAAACGATTTTGCTGCGGCTTCTTGCGGTTCAGGATGGCAGTCGATGCATATGCGCTCATCCACGGCACGATGTGATCGTCGCGCGAACCATAAATGAAACTGGGCGCATCGATCTTGCCCAGATCGATTTTTTTTCCGCCCAGCATGAACTTGCCCAACTGCGTCAAATTATTTTCCAGATAGGTATTGCGCACATACCAGCAATACATCGGCCCCGGCAAATTAGTGCTGTCTGCATTCCAGTACAACATGTCGAATGGCGCCGGGGACTCGCCCTTCAGATAATTCGAAGTCACGTAATTCCAGATCAACTCATTCGAACGCAAACTGGCAAACGCCGCATTGAAATCCAGACCCCTCATCAAGCCGCCCTGCCCGATCGCCTGCTCGGTTTCCTTCACCTTGGCTTCGTCTATATAGACATCGAGTATGCCGGTATCGGAAAAATCCAGGAAGGTCGTCAGCAAGCTCAGGCTGGCTACCGGTTTTTCACCGCGCGCAGCCAGCAGGGCCAGTGCATTCGTCAGCATCGTGCCGCCTACGCAAAAACCCAGCACATTGATTTTTTCCTGTGCCGAGATGGCTTGCGCCACCGCGATCGCCTTGATCACGCCCTGCTCGATATAGTCATCCCATGTCGCATCCGCAATCGAGGCATCGGCATTGCGCCACGAAATCATGAAAACCGTATGTCCCTGCTCTACCGCGTAACGCACGAAGGAATTATGCGGCTGCAAATCGAGGATGTAATATTTATTGATGCAGGGCGGCACCAGCAGCAGCGGCCGTTCATGGACGGTGGGTGTGAGTGGCTTGTATTGCAAGAGCTGGAAGAATTCGTTTTCAAAAACTACCGCACCTTCGGTAATCGCCACATTGCGGCCGACTTCGAAGGCCGATTCATCGCTTTGCGAAATACGGCCTTTTTGTATATCGGCAAACAGCTGCTTCAAGCCCGTACTCAGGCTTTCACCCTTGGTCTCGACAATTTTCTGTTGCGCTTCCGGGTTCGAAAACAGGAAGTTGGCCGGCGACATCGCATTCACCATTTGCTCTACTGCAAAGCGGATTTTTTGCTTGGCTTTGGGCGGGATTTGCATCGCATCGGCCATCGCCGTCAGGAATTTCGCATTGAGCAAATACGCCGCCGCGTTAAATGCATGCAAGGTGCTCGATTGCCAGGCGGCATGGGCAAAGCGTTTGTCGGCAACCGGCGGCACTTGCGCCGTCAGCATCTGCTGCCACAGGCTTGAAAACTGTTGCGTATAGTCGCTTTGCAATTCTGCCGCCAGGGCTGGATCGATGACCATGCCGGCTTCGTTGGCAAAAGGCTGGGGCGATTCGGGCTTATTCATGCTGACAACTCTCTTTTCGAGTATCTTTGCGGTTTGAATTTGAATTCAGGTATTTATGTACATTATCGCCATCGCTTGGATCTATGTCGTCTTCATGATGGCTATCGTCGAAACATCGATCGTCGCAGGCCTCATGACCTTTTTTTTCTATGGCGCACTGCCAGTGTCGATTATTGTATACGTGATGGGCACAGGTCAGCGCAAGCGCAAACGTCGGGCGCAGGAAATGCAGCGGCAGGAAGAGATGAAAAAGAATGCAACGGCGGAGATAACAGCGGCCGAACACAAGCCGGAAGTTTGATGCAACCCATCGCTGGCGGCTTATTTCAACCAGATCAAGGTCGCCATGCGGCCGGTGACGCCATCGCGGCGGTATGAGTAAAAGCGCTGCGGCTCGCCGACGGTGCAGAAATCACCGCCCGTGACAGCCACCACACCGGCATTGCCCAGTGTCTGCCGTGCCAGTTGATAGATGTCGGCCAGGTATTTCCCCGGACGCCCGGCTATCGGCTTGAATGCTGTGCTCATTCCAGCATTTTTTGCAGCATCCTTTGCAGCAAAAGCCTGCAACACATCGTCACCCACTTCAAATTGCGCCGAGCCTATAGCCGGGCCCAGCCATGCATGCAGGTTTTCCGCGCCTGCTGCGCGCATGGCAGCAACCGTATTTTCCAGTATGCCGCCCGCCAGGCCGCGCCAGCCAGCGTGGGCCGCACCCACGACGCGACCGGCCGCATCGGCAAACAGAACCGGCAGGCAATCGGCCGTCATGATCGCGCACACGACTCCACGCTGCGTAGTAAAACTGGCATCGGCTACCGGCGCATCATGGACTTGCGCCGCATCGAGCACCGTCGTGCCATGCACTTGCGTCAGCCACGCTGGCTCGGCCGGCAAATGCAGGCGAAGCTGGGCGCGGTTGCGCTGCACATTATCGAGCGCGTCGCCTACATGCACACCGAGGTTCAAGCCGCCACCGCCCCGCCCATCGTCATACGGCGCCGGACTGCTGCCGCCAGCACGCGTGGTTGCCAGCGCAGCTATTCCCGGCAACTGCATGTCTGATTGCGGCAATATCATTTCCATGAGCAGGCTTTAGCGTGGCAAGCGGTGAAACGTCACAAGACAGGATGCAAACAGGATCAGTAAGTCTTGATCCCGGTACGGGCGATCAGGTCAGCAAAGTCTTGCGGCAACTCGGACGACCACTCGACGGCTGCGCCGGAGGTCGGATGGATCAATCCCAGGCGTCGCGCATGCAGGGCCTGACGCGGGAATACCGTCGTCAAATGCTGCTTGCCGTATAACGCATCGCCGACCAGTGCAAAACCTATCGATTGCATGTGCACGCGGATTTGGTGCGTGCGCCCGGTTTCCAGCTGGCACAGCATCAGGCTGACCGGACGCCCATCCAGCATGCCGGTTGCCAGGCGCTGGAAATGCGTGACGGCAGGTTTCGCGGTCAGGTTTTCGGATACGGCCATTTTGATGCGGTCGCGCGCATGGCGGCCGATGGATGCATCTATCTTGCCGGAGACATTCGGCGTACCCCATACCAGCGCCAGATATTCACGCTTGACGGTACGCGCCTGCAGCTGGCGCACCAGGTCGGTATGCGCCACCAGTGTTTTTGCCACCACCATCAAGCCGCTGGTGTCCTTGTCCAGCCGGTGCACGATGCCGGCGCGCGGCACACCTGCAATCGACGGCATGTAATGCAGCAAGCCATTCAGCAAGGTGCCTGACCAGTTGCCGGCGGCAGGATGCACGACCAGCCCGGCGGGCTTGTTCAGCACCAGGATCGCAGCATCTTCATGGACTATGCTCAAATCCATCGCTTCCGGCTTGAACGCCTCATCTTCAGGGGCCGGCTGTGGATATATCACGACCTTTTCATCGCCGTACATCGTCATTTTGGCACGCGCGACTTCGCCATCCACGCTGACGTGGCCGGCGTCTATCCATTGCTGCAGGCGGCTGCGGGAGTATTGTGGGACAAGGGTGGAAAGCACCTTGTCCAGGCGCACGCCGCAGACTGCCGGCGTTAAATCCAGCTCTATCGGCGGCATCTCGATCAGGTCGCCATCGACTTCATCTATGCCTTCCAAATCGCTGGCTGGCATGGTTTTATTTACAATCGGTGTTTCAGTTGGGTTCACTACAAGTCCCATCGGCTATAATCAATCATTGTCTGGCGGTATCCTCGCAAAATCTCATGCAAAAACAAATGTTAAAACTTACTTCTATCGCTCTTGCCTTGCTGTTGTCCGCATGCAGCCTCACACCCGACAAAATCGACGAGACCAAAAACTGGTCTCCGTCCAAATTATACTCGGAGGCCCGTGAAGAAATGAACGGGGGCAATTTCGAGAAGGCGGTCAGCCACTTCGAGAAGCTTGAATCGCGCTATCCGTTCGGTACCTACGCCCAGCAGGCGCAGATGGAAATTGCCTATGCCTATTATCGCCAGGGCGATCAGCCGCAAGCACTGGCCGCGGTCGAACGTTTCATCAAACTGCATCCGGAACATCCGAATGTCGACTATATGTATTACCTGCGCGGCTTGATCAACTTCAACGACAAGGTCAGCGTTTTCGACTTCATGTCACGCCAGGATCCTACCGAACGCGATCCGAAGGCAGCCCGCGAAGCGTTTGACGCATTCAAGCAGTTGACCGAACGTTTCCCGCAAAGCAAATATGCTCCCGATGCCGCGGCGCGTCTTGCTTACCTGGTCAATTCGATGGCGCAGTATGATGTGCACGTCGCCAACTACTATTTCCGTCGTGGCGCCTATCTGGCGGCAGCCAACCGCGCGCAATCTGCCGTCAAGAACTATCCGGGCGCACCGGCAGCCGAAGGCGCATTGTACTTGATGATCAAAACGTATGAAGCATTGAACCTGCCGGAATTGCGCGATGATGCAGAACGCGTGATGAAAACCAATTTCCCGAACAGTATTTATTTTTCTGGCGGACCGAAGAAAGACACGCCCTGGTGGCAAATCTGGTAATTGCGCTGAATAAAAAAGCCTCGCGATGCGAGGCTTTTTTATCGTCAATTTTCGATCCGGCGCCTGAACATCCAGGATTTTTCATCCGACAAGGCTGGCTCAAAAGCATAACCATCCACATTGAAAGCCTTCAGATCGCCGGCGCAGACGATGCTGTTGACTGCTGCATAACGCGCCATCATGCCCCGCGCACGCTTGGCATAGAATGAAATCACCTTGTACTTGCCGTTCTTCCAGTCCTGGAAAACCGGCGTGATCACCGGCACATCCAGCAATGCAGGCTTGACAGCCTTGAAGTATTCTTCCGATGCCAGATTGATCAGGGCACCGGCTTTTTCCTCAGCGATACGCCGGTTCAGCGCATCCGTGATGGTATTGCCCCAGTATGCATACAAATCCTTGCCTGCTGGATTGGCCAGCCGCGTGCCCATTTCCAGTCGATACGGCTGCATCAAGTCGAGCGGACGCAGCAAACCGTACAAGCCGGATAGAATACGGACATGCGACTGGGTATAAGCCAGTTGTTTCGCATTCAGGCTGGCCGCATCCAGTCCTGCATAGACATCGCCATTGAATGCCAGCATCGCCTGCCTGGAATTTTGCAGCGTGAATGTGGACGACCAGTCAGCATAACGATTGGCATTGAGCGTCGCCAGTTGATCGGAAATATGCATCAGGCTGCCGATCTGGTCCGGCGCAAGTTCCCGCAGGATTGCAATCAACTCTGCAGAGCGCGGGATGAAGTCAGGTTTGCTGCTGATTTTTGTCGTGACTGGCGTGGCGTAATTGAGTGTTTTGGCAGGCGATAAAACAATAAGCATTTCTACATCCGGGCAAAGTAATTTTCAAAATGATACAGAAGCGCATCGTAATCGACACCAATGTCTGTCTGGACTTATTCGTTTTCCGCGATCCGCGGTGGGCGCTATTGCATGCATCGCTGAAAAGCGGATCGGTGGAAGCCGTCACGCGCGACGATTGTCGCATGGAGTGGAGCATCGTTCTACGCTATCCGCATCTGAAAATAGACGATGCAGCGCGCGTGCTGGTCGCGGCAGAATTCGATGCGCTGATACGTTGCGTACCGATGCCGGCTGCTGATGCAGACGCTGTGAAGCTGCCCATCTGCAAGGACAAGGACGATCAGAAATTTCTGGAATTGTCGCGCGATATCAAAGCCGACGTATTGATCACAAAAGACAAGGCTTTATTGAAGCTCGCCAGGAAAACCCGTCGCGATGGCCTGTTCGCCATCATGACGCCAGAGGCGTGGACACTAGAGACACTGACCCTGCAGCAAACAAGCGTGTAAGCACACGGCAGGATCAGCGCGGAAGCTGCTTCAATTTCTGCTCGACGAAAGCCAGCAACTCGGGCGACAGATTATTGCTATCCCTGGCGCGGGTAAAGGCTTCACGCGCTTCTGCAGCACGGCTATCCGCTTGCAGTGAAATCCCCAGCCCCATCCACCACAGACCATTTTGCGGCGTCTTGCGCAACGCAGCAAGGTACTGTTCCACGGCTTCCTTGTGTTGCCCTTCACGCTGCAACACAGCCGCCAGAAAGGCCTGATACTCAGGACGATCCAGTGCATGCGGCAAGGTGCGTTGCAAGGTTGCGATTGCCAGTTGCTGCTCGCCTTTTTCAATTTGCAAACGCGCCAGTATCATCGCGAAACCAGCCTGCTTCGGATCCAGATTCAAGCCATCCTGCGCACGGCGCGCCGCCTCATCCTGCCGCTTGCCGTTTAACAGCAAGGCGATCAAGGTCTGGCGCGCAGCTGCATTTTTCGCATCGGTCTGCAACACTTGCTCCAGCAAACTGATCGCCTCCGCTACCCGTCCCTGCTGCACCAGGCCGGTCGCCTTGCGATAATCGTTTTCTGCCTGTTGCTGCGGCGTGAGTTCCCTGATTTTTTTGTCGAGCATTAAAGACGGTTCGGGTGCGACTGCTGGCCCGGGCGCAGCTACGGCAACATTGCTGCGCGTGGCCGGGCGCGTATCTTCGGTACCCTGTTTTTTTGCCACGGCTGGCTTATTGCCTGCAAGCGGCGCGACAGGAGGCGCTGGCTTGGCGACGCTTTCCCTGCTGCTGTCCATCTTGCCCGCCGCTTCATTGATGACGGCCCTGGCCTCGGCCGCATCGGCGACAGGTGCGGCAGGCGTCGCCTCAACGGCAGCCGCAACAGGAGGTGCAGATGTCGCTGCCGGCGTCTCCAGCGCCGCAGGCGCGGGCAAGGCATGCAAATCGGGAGCCAGCTTCAATTCCAGTTGTGGCGGCGCCACCGCCTGGATAGTCGCCGGTTTGGCAAGCGGTACTGGCCGCAACCACAGCCACGCCAGCAAACCGATCAGCAGCACTGCCAGGATTGCCGCCACCCACCATGCCGCATGCGTACTGCGCACCTGTGGCGCCGCCCTGACCTGCCCTGCCATGCTGCCAGCCGCTGCGCCATTGGCATGACGTTGCTCCAGCTCCTGCAGCATTTGATTAATGATACTCATCGCAAATACGTCCAGGCCATGCCGGCTAGGGCAATTAATAAAACGCCTCCTGCAAGCCATGGCATCCATGGCCGCAAGCTGCTGCGCGCTGCCTCGGTATCTTTTGCCGCGGCACGAATATGCTGGGCGCGCACTTGTTGTTTGCCTTCGCCATAAGCCAGCATCATGGCTTTATGCGCGAGTATGTTGGCCAGGCGCGGAATGCCGCCGCTTGCCGTGTGCAGTGCGCGGATGGCATCGCGCCCCAGCAATCTGCTGCCCGAAAACCCTGCGACATTGAGCCTGTGCACCACATAAAAATCCAGATCATCCCTGGACAAGGGGCTGAGCCTGTAGTGAAAGGTAATACGTTGCGCGAGCTGCCTGATCGCATCCTGCTGCAACTTGGTATCCAGCTCAGGTTGGCCGAACAAAACGATTTGCAGGAGCTTGCGTTTTTCAGTTTCCAGATTGGTCAGCAGGCGCAGCGCTTCCAGGCTTTCCAGCGGCATGGCCTGCGCCTCATCGAGACACAGGAGCACGCGCTTGCCGTCGCGTGCGAGAACCAGCAGGCGATGGTTGATTGCCTTTAGCAACTGATGCTGGTCCACATCCTTGTCGAGTGCAATTTCCAGCTCATCGGCCAGTGCCAGCATCAAGCTGCGCGGTTCAAGATATGGATTGGGGATATAGGCGGTGACAAAGCTGTCGTCGAGTGTAGCCAGAAATTTCCGGCATAACAGCGTTTTACCGGTACCCACTTCGCCGGTAATCTTGATGAATCCCTCGCCGCCTTTCGCTGCGACCAGCAGGGTATTGAGCGCCTGCTGATAATTCGGGCAGGCGAAAAAATAACTGGTGTCTGGCGTGATTGCAAATGGCAGTTCACGCAAACCGAAATGATGCTTGTACATTGGTTTACCGTTATTCCCGCACTCTGTCGCGCGGCGCCATATTCTGCAGACGGCCCTGTGCATCCAGCACATCCTGCGACCAGCTGCTTTGATTGTGAATGATGGTCGGCTTCAAGAGGATGACCAGTTCGCGCTTTTGCGTAGTCTGATTGGTGTTGCGGAACAGATTGCCCAACACCGGCACATCGCCCACACCCGGCAGCTGCGAACGATCGGATGAACTTCCCTGCCGCATCAAGCCGCCCAGTGCAATGATGTTGCCGTCCTGCGCGCGCACCACGCTGTCTGTTTCAGACGTATTGCTCTTGGCCAGCGGCAGAGTCAGGGTGCCGCCACTGGTACCCAGGTTGATGACTTTCTCGGATGTCTGCACATCACTGACCGAAGGATGGATATGCAGGATAATATTGCCCTGGTCATCGATCTGCGGCGTCACGTCAAGCACCACACCGGAGAAGAAAGGTTGCAGCGTGACGTTAGGCGTAGACGTCGTTCCAGTCACCGATGTATTGATATTGCTGCTGACATTGGTGACGAAGAATTCATCGGTGCCGACCTTGAGCACGGCTTTCTGGTTATTCAGTGTCGCAATACGCGGGCTCGACAGCACATGCACATTGCCTTGCGTTTCCAGGAATGAAATCAGGGCAGCGAAATTCTTGGTTTGCAGGGCGAGGCCAAACATGCTGCCCAGATTGGCGGCGCCGGAGATCAAATCCTGACCCGCGATAGCCTGTAATGCGCCGCCGGTAAATGTCCTGGCTGCAGAATCGATGCTGGATACGCCGGTAGCAAGGCTGCCGCCAGTTTGCAATACGGTGCCGGGTGAGATAGAGCCCCCGGATATGCGGCTGCTGCCGGTCCTGAAACCTGACCAGTTGACGCCGGTTTGAAAGCCATCGTTCAATTCGACTTCAAGAATTTTTGCTTCCAGGATCACCTGACGATCGACCGACAACTGCGTCGCTTTCAGATACGCGGCAACGCTGCGCAATTCGTCCGGCATCGCCTTGATGACCACGACACCCGACTGCGGACTGATAACGACGCTGCGCCCATCCTTGCCGTTGCCGACGATCGCATCGAGCGCAAATTTCAATTCTGACCAAAAATCGCTGGTAGAAGTCGTACTGATTTTGCTGCTTTCCATCGCCGTGGTTGTGGTGCCGGAATTACCACTTGAATTGCTGCCCGATGAAGTGTTAGACGTATTCTGATTGCTGCCGCTGACCGAGCCGGAAATCACACGCGTATCCGATGTGCCTTTACGATTGCCGGTCAGGTAATTGACCTGGAACACACTGGTTTGCATCGTCAGCGGCTTGATGACGATGCGCGAGCCTTCGACCTTGTAATCGTAGCCATACAGATCGCGCACGGCATCGAGCGCCTCGAACAGTGTCACGTCTTTCAGGTTGGCCGAGATCGTGCCGCTCACCTCTGGATGAACCAGCATGTTGTAACGCGTTCCTATCACGATAGAATTGAAGAACTGACTGGCTTGCACATTATTGAAAGCCAGGCTGAAGCGCTCTTCCAGCGGTTGCCGTGCCTGCGGCATTTCGATGTTAATTGGTGGCAGCAGGGCGGCGGAAACCGCATCCTGTTTTGCCGGCTGAACGGTAGCCCGGACTGCCTTGTCCATCTCTTCATTCATCAAGTCGTAGGTTGCCCGCTTCGATGTCGGCGCTGCACATCCGGCAACAGAGATAACCAATATGGCTAATAGTAATTTACGCACGTTTGCCTACCTCTTCACTTCAATTGTCGGGAAGGTTGACGACCGGGAGCAGGCGTCAATTTTTTCCCCATGTTTGGGAACAGCTTCAATGTTTGCAGCTCGCTGCCTTTGCGCAGACTCACTTCGCTTTCAGTAATCTTTACCAGCGTCGAGCCGCCAAACTGATCGCCGAGTTTGACCGTCTGGCCACTGATGATGGCAACCCTGCGCGTCGGCGAAATGAACACCGATTGCAGCACCGGTTCGCCGCTCGCACTGGGCACCCCGCCGGCTTGCATCAACATGCTGGGCGGCCGGGTCGGATCCTGCAGCTGCTGCGCCGCCGCCGCTGGCAACCATGCCAGCGCGCTACCGCAGACGATCAATGACATCCATGCCTTCATAGGTTGAGCCATTTCTTGTCCAGGCTTAAGGTGAACAAGGTCAGAGTCAGCGTGGCATTCGGATACTCATCCACGGCAAACTCGGCATTGCCCCAGAATATCTGCCACGGCATGCCTTCCAGCGATTTCATGTAATTGAGCATGTCCATATAACTGCCCTGCACTTTTAACTCGACCGCATGCTTGAAGACTGTCTGCACTGCA
>NZ_JAUSME010000195.1 GCF_030645555.1 Herminiimonas sp. | reverse complement strand
TCTGGAGCGTGTGTGACGCGGTCAGCGCGTCCGGGGAAGGTGCGGGCAGGTTCAGTTGCATGGCGGTATTGTAGAGAAATCAGCGAAACACACAACATCCATGTCCACAGATAGCACTACATCGTTGAGAAAAACCGCCCTCGTCACTGGCGCCGCCAAGCGCATAGGGCGCGTGATTGCACTCGCGCTGGCGCAGCGCGGCTGGGATGTGGTCGTCCATTACGGCAGTTCCGCCCGCGAAGCGCATGCGGTCGTCGCCGAAATCGAGGCGCTGGGGCAGCGTGCGCTGGCCCTGTCCTGCAAGCTGAACGACGAAGCCGCCGTCAAAATACTGGTGCGGCGCGCATCGGCGCAACTGGGGCCGGTTTCCTGCGTGGTCAACAATGCAGCGCTGTTCGAGCATGACAGCGCCGCCAGTTTTTCAACTGCCGCGCTGGATGCGCACATGCACACCAACCTGGTCGCCCCTGTGATACTGGCGCAAGCGCTGTACGATGCAACGCCGGACGGTGCACAGTCGGTGGTCGTCAATATCCTCGACCAAAAGCTGTTCAACCTGAATCCTGATTTTTTATCGTACACGCTGTCGAAAGCCGCCTTGCACAGCGCCACCACGATGCTGGCGCAGGCACAGGCGCCCAAGGTGCGGGTGGTCGGCATCGCGCCCGGCATCACGCTGTTATCGGGCGAGCAGAGCGAGGCCGGCTTTGCGCGTGCACACAAGGTGACGCCGCTGGGCCGTTCCAGCACGCCGGACGATATCGCCGCCGCCGTCTGCTTCGTCGCCGGGTCGCCAGCCATTACCGGCACCACGCTGGTCGTCGATGGCGGCCAGCATTTGATTCCCTTGCAACGCGACGTCATGTTCGTCGCGTCCTGATTGCGCATACCTTGCAGCACAACCGCTTACTTACTTTCCAAATATATGAATTCTTCCCTGTTCCATCCCAGCCTTTCCGATTGCCGCCGCCTGTTTTTGCGCAACTACGAAGTGCAAATCAATATCGGCGTGCATGATTTTGAAAAGCAGGGCGAGCAGCGCGTGCTGATCAATGTCGACCTGTTCATCCCGCTGAAGGATTCGACGCCGACCGGCGACTCGCTGGAAGAAGTCGTCGATTACGATTACATGCGCAGCACGATCGCCAGGCGCATGGAGCAAGGGCATATCCATTTGCAGGAAACCCTGTGCGACGACGTCGTCAAGGCGATGCTGGCGCATCCGAAAGTGCGCGCCGTGCGCGTCTCCACCGAAAAACCGGACGTCTATCCCGATTGCGAATCGGTAGGCGTCGAAGTGTTCCAGATCAAGGGTAATTAAGATGTCGCAATCGATGATGAATGACGAGCTCGCGTCCGCACCGGCAGAAAGCGCCGCCGCGCTGAGTTTCAAGCAGGCTGAAAAGATCACCTACGAAAACAACAAGCTGCAAAAACGCCTGTGCCGCCAGGTCGGCCAGGCAATCGGCGACTTCAACATGATAGAAGACGGCGACCGCGTCATGGTCTGCCTGTCCGGCGGCAAGGATAGTTATGCCTTGCTGGATATCTTGATGACGCTGCGCGAACGCGCGCCGATCAAGTTCGAGATCATTGCCGTCAACCTCGACCAGAAGCAGCCGAATTTTCCCGACCATATCCTGCCGGCCTATCTGCAGCAGCTGGGCATCCCTTTCCATATCGAGAACCAGGATACCTACAGCATCGTCAAGCGCCTGATCCCGGAAGGCAAGACCACTTGCTCGCTGTGTTCGCGCCTGCGCCGCGGCATCCTGTATCGCGTCGCCGACGAACTGGGCGCGACCAAGATCGCGCTCGGCCATCACCGCGACGACATCATGGAAACCTTTTTCCTCAACATGTTCTTCG
>NZ_JAUSME010000179.1 GCF_030645555.1 Herminiimonas sp. | reverse complement strand
GCACATTTTCGCGCCAGCTACGCATGTCTTTCAACATCTTCGGCGCATTGCGGATCAGGCACAGCGAGGTCGAGATCACCAGAAAGGTCATGATCAGCAAAAACCACCAGGTTGAATACAGCGCATACAGATTCAGCCTGGCGAACACTTCAAACCAGAAGGGGCCGAACTGATTGACATAATTCGTCATCGGCTCATTTTGCTTGAGCACGGTGCCTATGATCGACGCGATCGAAATGATCGTCAGCAAACTGATGGCAAAGCGCATCGAAGACAGCAACTCAACCGCATCTGCCAGCCAGCGACGGCGGGTGTTCAATTGCCAGCCGCCGGTACTTGTTTCTGATTCAGTACTTGTTTCTGTTTCGCTTGTCATTCCATTATCCTAAAACGGCATTTGACTGCCTGCTGGCGGAGTGCATGCTGCATTCCCCCGCAACCTTAGCTTAAAAAACAAAAAGGGGCAGCCTTGGCCACCCCCTTGTTCATACTCTGACAATAATTATTTTATTAATTCAAGCCAGCAATGTAATCTGAAACAGCCTGGATTTCTTCATCCGACATGCGCTTGGCTATCTTGCTCATCTGTTCACTGTTTTTACGCGTACCGGCACGGAAGCTGGTCAATTGCGCTGCGGTGTAATCCTGATGCTGACCAGCCAGGCGTGGGAACTGCGCTGGCAGACCGGCACCGTTGGCGCTATGGCAGGCGGCGCAAGCAGGCACACTCTTCTCGGCAATACCACCGCGGTAAATCTTTTTGCCCAGCTCGACCGTATCCTTGTTTTTGGCAGCGCCAGGTGTCGGCTTTTGCTTGGCAAGATAGGCGATCACATTTTGCGCATCTTCTTCAGTCATCGCCTTGGCAATGCTGGTCATGATTGCATTATTGCGCTCAGGACCCTTGAAGTTGGTCAATTGCTTGTGGATGTAAGCGCCATGCTGGCCGGCAAGCTTCGGATTTTGTGCAATGGACGAATTGCCTGCCGCACCATGGCAAGCAATACAGGCAGTGACGTTGCGTGCAGCGTCGCCTGTGTTGTACAAGGCCTCGCCCTTGGCTGGATCAGCTTTGGCGACTTTTTTCTCTTCAGAAGCATGGGCAAACGAAGTAACTGCCAAAAATGCAACGAACAAGGATTTTACGATTGGTAAACAAACACGATTCATTCAAACACCCTGAGACTTAATATTGAAATCTGCCCTATTGGCGACGTTTTTTACTGCAACCGAGTGCAAGTTGGCTACTGCGGCACAATAATGCGTAACCTCTTATTGTACAATAGCTTTCCGGCATTTTTGCCACCTCTTATGCATTTTCTGCTCATCCTATGTCCCTACTTTGGCAAGCCCGCTTCTTCACCACGGTGAATCATCTCCGTGATTTGCCAAATACGCAAGTCCCTGAAATTGCCTTTGCCGGTCGCTCCAATGCCGGCAAATCTACCGCAATCAATATTTTATGCAACCAGAAAAAACTGGCTTTTGCATCGAAAACGCCTGGCCGCACCCAGCATATCAATTATTTTTCGATCGGTGGCGCGCAGATCAACCAGCATCGAAAAGATGAAACCAAGGTCGATGAAATCCGCGCCTTGCTGGTTGATTTACCCGGTTACGGTTACGCGCAAGTGTCCGGCTCGGCCAAATTGCACTGGCAGGAACTGTTGGGTGATTACGTACAGCGCCGCGAACAACTCGCCGCGCTGGTATTGATTATTGACTCGCGCCGGCCGTTCACCGACCTCGACATCCAGATGCTGGAATGGTTTGCCCCTACCGGCAAGCCTATACATTGCATCTTGACGAAATCGGACAAACTCAACCGCAACGACGCCACCAATGCGCTGCGTACCGCACGCACGATACTGGCCAGCTATGTCGATGAAAACGGACAGCCCTTCCCATTTACCGCGCAATTGTTTTCTGCGCTCAAGCGTAATGGCATAGAAGAAGCCAACGATAAAATCCTGGAATTACTGGGATTGAATGACGAACCGGACACAGAATCAAGCGTCGAACCAGCAACTGATATCGGTCCGGCCGCATAACTGCAGGCAAAAAAAAAGCCCTGGAGAAAGGGGAGTATCTCCAGGGCAATAATGCCATATCGCATAGAGCGACCTGGCCCCGCTCAGGGAGGAGAAGCGGGAGATGCAAAGCATCCATTACTGAGACGAGCATGCGATAAAAAAGTTTCATTTATTTTTATCGCCTTTTTTAACCATCCTTATCTTGCGGAAGACTGCCATGTCCAAACTCTTACCCAACGCACAATTTCCCGCGGTACGGATGCGCCGCATGCGCAAGGATGCATTTTCGCGCGCCATGATGCGTGAAAATGTACTGACGCCGGCCGACCTGATTTATCCCGTATTCATCACCGAAGGCACCAAGCAAAGCGAGAAGGTTACATCCATGCCTGGCGTGGAGCGTCTTTCCGTCGATTTGCTGCTGAGCGTGGCAGAAGACTGCGTGGCCTTGCATATACCGGTTCTGGCCCTCTTCCCCGTCATCAATGCCTCGCTGAAAACACCTGACGGCATCGAAGCCTGCAATCCCGATGGCTTGGTGCCGCGCGCAGTGCGCGAATTGAAAAAGCGCTTCCCGGAACTGGGCATACTCACCGATATCGCACTCGACCCCTACACCAGCCACGGCCAGGATGGCCTCATCGATGCGCACGGCTATGTACTCAACGATGAAACCTGCGCCATGCTCACCAGGCAGGCGCTGACGCATGCGGAAGCCGGTGTCGATATCGTCGCGCCATCCGACATGATGGATGGCCGGATAGGCGCCATCCGTCATGCGCTCGAATCGCACCACCATATTTACACGCGCATCATGGCGTATTCGGCCAAATATGCGTCGGCATTTTACGGCCCGTTCCGCGATGCAGTCGGCTCCTCGGCCACGTTGGGAAAAAGCGACAAAGCCACTTACCAAATGGATCCTGCCAACAGCGATGAAGCCTTGCGTGAAGTTGCGCTCGACATCGCCGAAGGCGCCGATATGGTCATGGTCAAACCGGGCATGCCGTATCTGGATATCGTGCGCCGGGTCAAGGACGAGTTCAAAGTGCCGACCTTCGCCTATCAAGTCAGCGGCGAATACGCGATGATCAAGGCGGCCGCGCAGAATGGCTGGCTGGATCACGACAAGGCCATGATGGAAGCGATGATCGCCTTCAAGCGTGCCGGTGCGGATGGCGTATTGACTTACTT
>NZ_JAUSME010000169.1 GCF_030645555.1 Herminiimonas sp. | reverse complement strand
CGGTCGCAGCGCAGCCTGCTGCTGTAGCGCCTGCAGCCGCGCCAGCGGTTTCGAATGCAAAAGCCCATGCATCGCCATCGATACGCAAATTTGCACGTGAACTCGGCGTCGATCTCGGCAGCGTTGCCGGCTCCGGCCCCAAGGGTCGCATCACGCAGGAAGATGTGCAGCAGTATGTAAAAGCCAAACTGGCTGCCGGTCCTGTTGCGGCACCTGTAGCCGCCAGCACATCGCGTGGTGGTGCCGGCCTCGATCTGTTGCCATGGCCATCGCTGGATTTCAGCAAGTTTGGCACGACGACCTTGTTGCCGCTGTCGCGCATCAAGAAAATCAGCGGTCCCAATCTGCACCGCAACTGGGTCATGATCCCGCACGTGACGCAATACGACGAAGCCGATGTGACCGAGCTCGAAGAGCTGCGCAAATCGACCAACACCGCGCTGGCCAAATCAGGCGTCAAGCTGACGATGCTTGCCTTCGTCATCAAGGCTTGCGTCGCCGCACTGAAAAAATATCCAGAGTTCAATTCATCACTCGACGCAGCTGGCGAAAACCTGATCCTCAAGCAGTACTACAACATCGGCTTTGCCGCCGATACGCCGCAAGGCC
Source organism: Herminiimonas sp. (assembly GCF_030645555.1). Taxonomy (GTDB): domain Bacteria; phylum Pseudomonadota; class Gammaproteobacteria; order Burkholderiales; family Burkholderiaceae_D; genus Oxalicibacterium. Next base: position 1,241 of record NZ_JAUSME010000169.1, on the reverse strand, counting down.
TGGTGGTACCTGTGGTCAAGGGCGTCGATCAAAAGACCGTCACGCAAATCGCGCAGGAAATGGGCGAGCTGTCAGCACAGGCGCGTGAAGGAAAACTGAAGGGCGCAGACATGCAGGGCGCGACCTTCACGATTTCTTCGCTGGGCGGCATAGGCGGCACGTATTTCACACCGCTGATCAATGCGCCGGAAGTGGCCATCATCGGCCTGTCGAAAACATCGATGAAGCCGGTATGGGATGGCAAGCAATTCGTGCCGCGCCTGATGATGCCGCTGTCGCTGTCTTACGATCACCGTGTGATCGACGGCGCACAAGGTGCGCGTTTCGTCACTTATCTGAGCGAAGTGCTGACCGATTTGCGCAAGTCGCTGCTGTAATCGGCAGCAAGCGGAAAAAGATCAGTCCATGTTTCGGCCTGCTGCAAAGTGCAGGCCGAACGAGATGAAAAATACGGAGCTATAGCGATGAGCACGATAGAAGTGAAAGTCCCCGATATCGGCGATTTCAAGGAAGTTGAAATCATAGAAATGCTGGTCAAAGTGGGCGATACGATCAAGGTCGATCAATCGCTGATCACGGTCGAATCCGACAAGGCCAGCATGGAAATCCCGGCCAGCCACGCCGGCGTCATCAAGGAATTGAAAGTCAAGCTGGGCGACAAGGTTGCAGAAGGTTCGCTGCTGCTGATACTGGAAGCGTCTGAAAGTGCGGCAGCTCCTGCAGCACCGGCTGTATCAACACCCGCCGCCGCACAAGTTGCAGCCCCAGCACCGGCGGCTCCAGCCGCTCCTGCAAAAGCCGCTGCGCCGCAGGCTGCTGCACCAGCGCCAACTGCAGCATCACCAGCAAATGCCCCAGCTGCTGCCAGCTTCGCAGGCAAAGCCGATATCGAATGCGACATGATGGTATTGGGCGGCGGGCCTGGCGGTTATTCTGCCGCCTTCCGCGCAGCCGACCTCGGCCTGACGACAGTATTGGTAGAGCGCTATGCAGTCCTCGGCGGCGTCTGCCTTAACGTAGGCTGCATCCCGTCGAAGGCCTTGCTGCACGTTGCGGCCGTCATCGATGAAGCTGCCGCGATGTCGGCACACGGCGTGACGTTTGCGCCGCCGCAAATTGATATCGACAAGCTGCGCGGCTACAAGGAAAAAGTCATCAGCAAGATGACCACCGGCCTGGCCGGCATGGCCAAGGCGCGCAAGGTCAGTGTCGTGCAGGGCGTAGGCCAGTTTGTCGGCACC
>NZ_JAUSME010000166.1 GCF_030645555.1 Herminiimonas sp. | reverse complement strand
GCTGGCCACGCACCAGCCTACACATGTGCTGCCCGCCTTCGATTTTGGTGGCCATACCTGGCGCCATGATCTCTACGCGCGCTATCGCGAAAACCGAGAGCCCATGCCGGCCGTGCTGAAAGAGCGCTTGCCGGATTTTTATGCGGAATTGTCTGCGCTTGGATTAAACGTCGTCTCGGTGCCGGAAGTCGAAGCCGACGACGTGATCGCAACCGGCGTCATGCGCTGGCTGGGCGAAGGTCGCGGCGAAGCCATCATTGCTTCGACCGACAAGGATCTGCATGTCTTGATCGCGCATGGCGCGATAGTCTGGGATCATTTCAAGGGTGAGTGGCACGACAGCAAATGGGTGGCAGACAAATTCGGCGTGCCGCCCGAGATGCTGGCCGACCTGCTGGCCTTGATGGGCGATGTGTCCGACAGCATTCCCGGCGTTTCCAAGGTGGGCGTGAAAACTGCCGCCAAGCTCTTGCAGAGTTACGGCAGCATAGAGCGCATCATGGCGGGCGCCGGCATCCTCAAGGACGCGCTTGGAGAACGGCTGCGCAAGGATCAGGCACAGCTGGAACTGTCGCGCAAACTGGTCGCGTTGAAAGCCGATGTGCGCATGGGCGTGACCTGGAACACGCTGGCATTTGATGCCTCGCGCAGCAGCTGAAGCCCTTATCCACTTCCATCTTTTGTAATCGAATTTTTATGACCGACATCGAACAGTGTTATATCGTCCAGCAACGCAAAGTAAACGGAACGGAGAAAGATCTTCCTGTCTATGCAAAAGCGATGCGCAGCAAGGAAGGCGTCTTCGAAGGTGTTTCCTTCATCCGCAATCGTGAAAAGGCATCCGTCATGACGCTGGCCGAAGCGCAGCAGGCGGTGGCCTGGGCCAGAAAGAAAAAGCCGCTGGCCGGCTTGTATGAAACGACGATACTGCCCGAAAAATAAGCAGCGGAATCAGCAACGCAGCAGGCAACGCTAAACGGGCAGCATGATGGCCTATTTATTTTCCGGTAATGCGCGACGGTATTGAATCGCTTCCGCCACATGCGCCTGGCTGATCGCGGGTGCATCTGCCAGGTCGGCGATCGTGCGCGCGACTTTCAATACCCGATGGTAAGCGCGTGCCGACCAGTTCAGGTGCGTCATCGCAGTGCGCAGCAATTGTTCGCCGGCAGCGTCCGGCTTGCAGTGATCTTCTATTTCACTGCTCGATAGCAGGTGATTGTGTTTCTCCTGGCGCGCCAGTTGCCGCGCCGATGCTTGCGCCACGCGATCGGCAACACGCGCGGATGGTTCGCCATCGGCTTGCTTGAGCAAGTCTGCATGCGCCAATGCGCCGACCTGGATCTGCATGTCTATGCGGTCCAGCAGAGGACCGGAAATTCTTCCCTGGTAGCGCGCAATCACATCGGGCGTGCAGCGGCACTTGTTCGATGGATGACCAAAATATCCGCATGGGCAGGGATTCATCGCTGCTATCAACTGGAAGCGTGCCGGGAAATCGGCTTGCCGCGCAGCGCGCGAAATCGTGATCTGTCCCGACTCTAATGGTTCGCGCAATACTTCCAGCACGGTACGACTGAATTCCGGCAATTCATCGAGAAAGAGCACGCCGCGATGCGCCAGCGAGATTTCGCCCGGGCGCGGCGTGCTGCCGCCACCGACCAGTGCGACCCCGGACGCGGTGTGATGCGGTGCGCGGTAGGGGCGTACTTTCCAGCGCGCGGTGGTAAAGCCGCTGCTCAGCGATTGCACTGCTGCCGATTCCAGCGCTTCATCATCAGTCATAGGCGGCAGGATGCCGGCAAAGCGTGCCGCCAGCATCGACTTGCCGGTGCCTGGCGGCCCAACCATCAAGAGGCTGTGACCACCTGCGGCGGCAACTTCGAGTGCGCGCTTGGCTTGCGCCTGCCCTTTCACGTCTGCCAGATCCGGATAGCTCGGGCGTTCGCTGACCGGTGCGGCGACATGGCGTACCAGGCGTGCGTCTGCATCAAGGGCGGCGAATTGGGCGCAAACCTGCAGCAGCGTGTCGGCAGGAAAAACCGTCACATCGCGCACCAGCGCCGCTTCATCTGCATTCATGCGTGGCAATATGAAGGCGCGTTGCTTGCCGTTGCTGCTGCGATGCATTGCAAATGTCATCGCCAGTGCGCCGCGTATCGGACGCAATTCGCCGGATAGGGAGAGTTCGCCGGCAAATTCATATCGCGCCAGCGCGTCTGCCGGCATCTGGCCGGAAGCGGCAAGTATGCCGAGCGCGATCGGCAGGTCGAAGCGGCCCGATTCCTTGGGCAGATCGGCGGGCGCCAGATTGACGGTGATGCGCCGCGCCGGGAATTCAAAGCCCGCATTCTGCAAGGCCGCACGCACCCTGTCCTTGGATTCCTTGACCTCGGTTTCCGGCAAGCCGACGATCATGAAGGAAGGCAAGCCGTTGGCCAGATGCACCTCGACCGTTACTTCCGGCGCCTGCATGCCGGCCAGCGCGCGACTCGTCAAAACGGCTAGGCTCATACGCTCCTTTGAGTATCCAAGGCTGGTTGCGCCTCTATGCTTTAATTAGTGCCGCTGATGTTTTGCGTGTTCGAGCCGGGCGATGACTGCCTTGACGATCGCGACCATCAAGGCCTGGTCCGGGGTCGGGTGATCGGCAATATGCACCAGCGTTGAGCCTATCTGTATGGCCTTGCCGTGCGGATCACCAGGGGCCTCCTGATAGGCAATCGCCAGCTCGTATTCAGCGATCAGGGGGCCGCAGGCGCGCCAGTCGCGTGTCCATTTGGGCAAAACCCGGGTGTTTTCCCATAAGGAACCCGCACTCTCGTAAAACTCTTCGACGTTATGGTGACCCAGCAATTGCGCCAGCTGACGTTCCTTGGATACGCAGCTGCGGAAATACTCTTCATCACTCATGCGCATGGCGCCCCCTGTTTTGGGTATCGATACTGCCTGGCGATCTGAAACGATGTGTGCCTATATAAATAGGCCCGCAGCAGTTGCGCGCATTGCAGTCGCGCAGCTGTACTGCGTTTATTTTTTCAGCTGCGCTTCCAGGGCGGCTACTTGCGCTTCCAGTGCTTCGAGTTTGGCGCGCGTATTGATGAGTACCTGAGCCTGTACATCGAACTCTTCGCGCGTGACCAGATCCAGTTTGGCAAAGCCCTGGCTCATCATCGCTTTTACATTTTTTTCTATGTCCTTGACAGGAGAGTTTTCCAAAACCTGATTGATCTTGTCTTGCATGTCGTTAAAAAAATTGGGCTTTTCCATCTTGACCTCGTAAAAATTAGTTATTCAGCACCACGAAGGTGCAATTCTTGTTTATGTGCGCTAGAAGAGTGCACATTTAAGTTGCTGCGATCAATAAAGATTGTATTAATCAATAATAAATAGTAAAAATGATAATACATCCTACCTAAAAAGCTGGCATGAGTCCTGCTAAATGTAAGTCCGAGGACAACCAATGTTTGGTTTCTACATTTAACTCTAAAGGGAATATCATGAAAAAACTGATTCTTGCAGTCGCCGTAATGGGTGCATTTGCTGGTATTGCTAACGCACAAGAAGCTGCCGCGCCAGAACACACTTTTACAGGTAACTTGACTGTAGCAACAGACTACCGTTTCCGTGGTATTTCGCAAACATTTAAAGAGCCAACTGTTCAAGGCGGTTTCGATTACGCGCATTCGAGCGGTTTCTATGTCGGCAACTGGAACTCGAATGTTAGCGGCACTTCCTTCACGAACGGCTCGATTGAAATGGATCTGTATGCAGGCTACAAGTTTGCCGTCACTCCAGATATCACAGCTGACGTAGGCGCTTTGTATTACTACTACCCAGGCGCTCAAATTGCTGGCGGCCAAAAATACAATACAACCGAACTGTATGCTGCAGCAACTTACAAATGGTTCACTCTTAAATACAGTAATGCTGTTTCCGATTTTTTTGGCGCTGCTAATTCCGACGGCTCGGATTACCTCGAACTGAATGCCAATTTTGAAGTTGCGGATAAAACCACGCTGGGTTTCCATGTCGGCCAACAGAACGTCAAAAATGTAGCTAACGCCGATTACACCGATTACAAAGTCAGTCTTGCACGCGATTTCGGATTTGCAACTATCGGCCTGGCAGTCGTAAGTACGGATGCAAATAAAACCTTCTACTCTGCTACTAACAGTGCTGGCAAATCGAAAAAACTGGGCGAGACAACAGCTGTATTGTCTATCTCCAAAGCTTTCTAATTTAAAAATAACGTAAGAGGTTCAAATGAAACTGATTACTGCCATTATCAAGCCCTTCAAGTTGGATGAGGTGCGGGAAGCCTTGTCTGCGATAGGCGTACAAGGCATTACCGTGACTGAAGTTAAAGGCTTTGGTCGCCAAAAGGGGCATACGGAGCTGTATCGCGGTGCAGAGTATGTGGTTGATTTCCTGCCCAAGACAAAAATCGAGGCGGCTGTTGATGACGGGATCGTAGATCGCGCGATCGAGGCAATCGAAACTGCGGCCAGAACCGGCAAAATTGGTGATGGCAAGATCTTTGTCTACGACCTGCAGCAAGTCGTCCGCATCCGCACCGGTGAAACCGGTAAAGAAGCACTTTAAGGGGAATGAGATGAGTATCAAGAAAATGTTCACAAGTGCCCTGGCGACGGGCGCCTTGCTGCTCGCGGTTGGGTTTGTGGCACCGGCGGTTGCAGAAGATGCACCTGCCGCTACACCTGCAGCTGTAGTTGCAGCACCGGCTGCCGCAGCTCCCGCTGCGGCGCCAGCCGCTGCAACTGCCGCGCCAGAAGCACCTGCTGCCGCAGCACCGGCACCAGTGCCGAATAAAGGCGACGTCGCATGGATGGGGATTGCGACCATCCTCGTCATCATGATGTCGATTCCCGGCCTGGCATTGTTTTACGGCGGCCTGGTACGCTCGAAAAACATGCTGTCCGTGCTGATGCAAGTCTTCATGGTGTTTTCGCTGATCGTGGTGTTGTGGTGCGTGTACGGCTATTCGCTGGCATTCACGCAAGGCGGCGCGTTCATAGGCGGATTCGATCGTCTGTTCCTGAAAGGCATCACGGTTGATACCGTGGCTGCTACCTTCAGCAAGGGTGTCGTGATTCCTGAGTTCAGCTTCGTTGCCTTCCAGGCTACGTTTGCAGCCATCACCTGCGGTCTGATCGTCGGTGCATTTGCAGAACGTGTGAAATTCTCCGCTGTGCTGTTGTTCATGGTCCTGTGGTTCACGTTCTCTTACCTGCCTATCGCTCACATGGTCTGGTTCTGGCCTGGTCCTGACGCTTACACCGACGCTGCCGCTGCTGAAGCTGCTACTGCCGCATCGGGCTGGTTGTTCGCAAAAGGCGCACTCGACTTTGCTGGCGGTACCGTGGTGCATATCAATGCTGCTATCGCAGGCTTGGTTGGCGCATACGTTATCGGCAAACGCGTTGGTTACGGCAAGGAAGCGATGGCTCCCCATTCGCTGACGATGACGATGATCGGCGCTTCGCTGCTGTGGGTGGGCTGGTTCGGTTTCAACGCCGGCTCGGGTCTGGAAGCAAACGGTCTGGCTGCAATGGGTATCGTTAATACTCTGTTGGCTACCGCCGCTGCAGTCTGCACCTGGACTTTCGGTGAGTGGATGGCTAAAGGCAAACCTTCGATGCTGGGTGCTGCATCCGGTGCGGTCGCTGGTCTGGTGGCAATTACGCCAGCCTGCGGTTTCGTCGGTCCTATGGGTGCACTGGCAATCGGTTTGCTGGCTGGTATCGTCTGCCTGTGGGGTGTGAATGGTCTGAAACGCCTGTTGGGCGCTGATGACTCACTCGACGTGTTCGGTGTGCATGGCGTGGGCGGTATCCTCGGTGCGATCCTGACCGGCGTGTTTGCCTCCCCGTCGCTCGGCGGCTCCGGCATCTATGATTATGTTGCCAATGCGGTTGCTCCTGACTACTCGATCATGGGTCAAGTCTGGATTCAAACCCAGGGCGTGATCACTACCGTGATCTGGTCTGCTGTGGTGGCTTTCGTGGCCTTCAAGCTGGTGGATCTGGTGATAGGCTTGCGCGTTCCTGAAGAAGAAGAGCGCGAAGGTCTGGACATCACCAGCCATGGCGAATCTGCTTACCACTCGTAATTGTTAGTTCATGCCCGCGCAAGCGGGCGTGCAAAAGCGCCTCTTCGTGAGGCGCTTTTTTCGTTTGGGGCTTTAAAATTGCCGTTCGGCCCTAATCTAAGCATGCCAAATTGAGTGCATATGCTTGCCGGGCTAGCGACGCAACAGGCGTTTCCCGTTAAAATCAGCGTCAATCAACGATAGTTCAGCAAAAAAGGTTTATATGGTTCCGCATCTCGTCACGGCCTTGAACGGTCCGTTGCTCGACCTTGAGAAAAAAATCCTCAATGCCACCCCAGCCATAGAGCGCTGGTTCCGGCTGGAATGGCAGGAACATACGCCGCCCTTTTATTGCTCGGTCGATTTGCGCAATGCCGGCTTCAAGCTGGCGCCGGTCGATACCAATTTATTTCCTGGCGGGTTCAACAACCTTTCGCCGGAAATGCTGCCGCTGGCGGTGCAGGCGGCAATGGCGGCGATAGAAAAATATTGTCCGGATGCGAAGAACCTGTTGCTGATACCGGAAGGCCACACGCGCAATACCTTCTATCTGCAAAACGTCGCGCGCCTGATGCAGATCTTCCGCCAGACCGGTTTGAATGTGCGCCTGGGTTCGCTGTCGCCGGATGTGACGGGCCCGACGCCGATAGAACTGCCGGACGGCACCACGCTGACGCTGGAGCCGCTGGAGCGTTCGCATAATGGCCGCCGCGTCGGCTTGAAGAATTTCGATCCTTGCACGATCCTGCTGAATAACGATTTGTCGGC
>NZ_JAUSME010000160.1 GCF_030645555.1 Herminiimonas sp. | reverse complement strand
ATAGTGACGAAATCATCGCAATGCGTATGCACGGCTTGCCGCAACTCGCCGGCCCAAGCCAGCACCTGGTTATCCTCGATCTGGATTTCAGCCGCGAATGCCTGCGCCAGGTCGAACAGGTTTTCCGCATGTTCCGCCAGTTTTTTCCAGGCGCCATAATTTGATAGCTCGCTGCCCAGCGTCAGCAGCAGGCCGTTGAATTGTTCGGCACTCTTGCGCAGTTCCTTGATGCTGACGGTTTGCGTGCGCAACTCGCGGCCTACGCCTTCTATCGCCAGGCGCAACAGCAAAACGGTATCGCCTATGCCGAGGCAGACATTGCCGCGCAATACATTCTGTTCGCGGGCATCCTTGCAAGCCTGCGCCAGCACAAACAGGTGACCGGCAAGATTGCCGCTGTCGACGGTGGAAATGTAACGCGGCTGCAGCACTTCCAGCCTCTCGGTTTCATACCAGTTGTAAAAATGGCCGTGATAGCGCGGCAGGGTTTGCAGCGTGCCCATCGTCGCTTCCAGCCGGTGCATCATTTCAGCCAAGCCTATCCAGCCAAAATCGCGCGCAGTGGCAACCGAGAGCAGGTACAGGCCGAAATTGGTCGGTGAAGTGCGATGCGCAATGACAGGATGCGGATCTTCCTGAAAATTATCCGGCGGTAAATGATTGTCTTCCGCCACCACAAAGGTGGTGAAGAACCGCCAGGTGCGGCGTGCAGTCAGGCGCAAGTCCGTTTCTTCATCGGCGTCCAGTTCCTCGACATCCTTGTCGACTGGCGGCAGGCTGATGGCGCGTGCCAGCACAGGACTGGAGAGCCACAATAAACAGAAAGGCAATACCAGCCACCAGCGCTCCGGATTGGCCAGATACACGAGCCCCGCTATCGCCAGCGCAAGCACTATGCCGACACGCCCGCGCCAGATGAAGCTGAGCAGCGAATACTGCTTGTACTTTCTGACCTGTGCCGAAGTCACCCATTGCAGCAATTTCCTGCGTGTGAATACCAGCCGCAACAGCGTGCGCAATATCGCATCGAGCATCAGCCAGGCATGCTGCGCCAGTATCACCAGCGAAATGAATACCACGGCTATTGTGTCCGGCAATACTGCCAGGCCGCGCCGCCAGTGCGCCTTGAACGACAGATCGTCGCGGTGCGGCAGCAGGTCGGAAATGAACTGGAATACGGAAGCAGAAGCCAGCCCCACTATGCCCAGCATCAGCCACGGCCAGATCGGCGAAGACGCCAGGCAGAAAGCCGTCACCAGCAGCACCAGTATGGCTGGCGCCACCAGGGAACGGCGCAGGTTATCGGCGATTTTCAGGCGATCGATCACCGACATCGAGACCCGCCCCACGCTCAGCAACCATGGCAATAACTGCCAGTCGCCGCGCGTCCAGCGATGCTGGCGGGCGGCGGCTTCTTCGACATGGGAAGGAAAATCCTCGAACAGTTCGACATCATTGATCAACGCGCAGCGCGCCAATGCGCCTTCAAACAAGTCATGGCTGAGCATCGTGTTTTCCGGCACCTTGCCGGCAAGCGCCAGCTCAAAGGCGTCAACATCGTACAAGCCCTTGCCGGAATAACTGCCCCAGCCGAACACATCCTGATAGATATCGGACACCGCACCGCCGTAAGGATCGATGCCGCCGCGCGGCGAGAAGAAGCGCCGGTACAGCGTGCGTTCCTGCTGCATCGGCAGCGTGGGTGTAATGCGTGGCTGCAGGATGCCGTAGCCTTCTATGACCTGTTTGGTCTCGGGATCATGGCGCGGCTGATTCAGCGGATGCGCGGCCACGCCGACCAATGCACGCAAGGCGCCGATAGGCAGGCGGGTGTCGGCATCCAGCGTGATCACATAGCGCACATTCTGCGGCACCGGATGATCGTCCGGCAGGAACGAAGTGTCGTGCGCATTGCGCAGCAGGCGATTGAATTCATGCAGCTTGCCGCGCTTGCGTTCCCATCCCATCCACTTGTTTTCGGCTGGATTCCACAAACGGCGCCGGTGCAGGATATAGAAGCGGGTCTGGCCGCTGACGCTGGGCCCGTAACGCTCATTCAACTCTGCAATGTCGTGGCGGGCTTTTTCCAGCAAGGGAAAATCTTGCGGCATGTGCTCCTGCCGCGAATCTGCCCAGTCCGACAATAGCGTGAAATACACTTCGCCATCCGGATTGGCAAGGTAATGCGCTTCCAGTCGCTGCACTTCTTCTTCCACGCCATCCAGACTGGTCAGCATGACGGGGACCGCGACAAAGGTGCGCACGCTCTCGGAGATGTCGGCCAGTTCCAGGCGCGGCAAATGACGCGGCCAGAACAGGCGCTTCAATATCTTGTTGACGATAGTGACGGCGATATCGGAGGCGGGGAAAAATCCGGCAACGATCAGCAAGCTCAGCAGGATGGCTGGAACTTCATTGCCGCGCGTGCTCAGCAGGGGAATCGCCAGCAGGGTAAACGTGCAGAATAAAATCGTCAGCGGATAATACAGGCTGACATGGGCGACATAATGTCGTCTCAGCTTTTGCGAAATATCCGGCTGATAACCGAGCTCGGCTTCCAGATCGATGCGGCCTTTGCCCAGCAGATAATAGCCGGGGTCGAGCGCGCGTTCATCCGCCACGATGTCATCGTGCTGCATCTGGCTGCGGTGATATTCTATTTTCCGTACCAGCGCATCGGCAATCTGCCATTCTGAATAACTGGCATTCAAGGCGATCTGCTGGATGATTTTGCGATAGCGATCACGCGTCAGAAAATCCAGTGCAGCGTAATTCGGCAGGGTTTGCAGTTTTTCTTCGACCAGGCTGACTGATTCAAAAAACACTCGCCAGTCGAAAGCCGCAATGCCGCGCATGCTGGTGATGATGTTGCGTATGGCCTGGTTGGCAGCGACTTGCGTGGTGTGCTCACGCAGCACAATATCGTCTATCGTCAAGCCCTGCTCGGCCAGGCGCGTGCCGAGCGCGTCCAGGAATATCGTGAACCCCGGTTGCTGATACCGCAGGCGCTGCACCGTTTGCACCACGAATGGCTGGCGCAGACATCCGGGTGGCAAGACTATCGCCGGCTGCTCGCTCTCCGGCGTATTTTGTGCGAGCACGATCAAATCGTTGGCAAAATCATCGGCCGCCTGGCGCGCAGCCTGCGCCTTGACCACACGAGTTGCCACCAGGCGCAGATGCGCCAGCAAGACAGCGCGCATGACCACCGGCAAAGCCCACAACTCGGCCATCGTCAACGCCTGCACGCGCTGATACGCACGTACAAAGCGCAGGAACAGATCCATGTCGAAATGATTGTCGGTATGTGCAGCAAACGCCCAGCACAAATCGTAAATCCTCGGTGCGCCGGCATATTCGCCGCTAGCCAGTTTCGGCAACGCCTTGTACAGGCGGCGCGACATGCCCTCGACTACGCCGGCAACATTTTCTTCCACGACATGCAGATTATCGAGCAGCCATTCAGCGGCAGAAGTAATCGCGCGGCGCTCGGCAGCGGCAAGCTCGATCGCGGCGTGGGCCGCAATCAGTATGCGGCCATCTTCTCGCGCTGCGGTAGAGATCGACGTGCGACGCGGAGCCGGGCCTATCTTATGTATCGATGCAAGGTGTGCGGCGTGCGCTTCCAGCCTTTCGGCGCTGAATATCTCCACCCGCACCGGCTCTTCATAAAGATTGCCCTCATCCTTCGATGATGAAAAAAACGGGATATGGCGGAGAATTTTTTTAAACAAGAGTAGCCTCGTTATGCGCACATGGAAAACTTGCCGGGATGGCAGATGGATACGCGCGGCGATGGTATGCCCTGCTTTGAGAAAACTGATCTTTCCCGATAAGGAAAGACTGCGTCGCACACGCCAAGTCCGCATGCAGCAAGATAGTACTGACCATATTTTTCCTCCCGCTTATGCGGTTTTTAGATTGACATGGTGGTCTGTATTTTTCTCTGTTGGAAAGACGAAATGGGCAAGAGTTCCCGAGTTTTTGATTTACAGCAAGATTGAAGGGAAAACTGAAGCCGTATTAAAGCTATATTAAGCTGATGATGCCAAGCTGGATGGCGCAGCGGGCATATGTTTAGTCAGGCATAACCACGAAGAGGTTACCATGCGTACCAAGCTCATCAACGATGCATCTGAAAAAACCTATGCATTGATCATGGAAGCAGGCGAAGAAGTCGTCAGCCAGATGCAGCGTTTTGCCAAGGAAAACGATCTGGCCGCCAGCCGCTTCACTGCCATCGGCGCCTTCAGCAGCGCGACCCTGGGTTATTTCAACTGGGATCAAAAGCACTATGAAAAAATTCCCGTCAACGAACAGGTAGAGGTACTGTCGCTGACCGGCGACATTGTCATGCAAGAAGGAGAGCCGAGAATCCATATGCATGTGGTCGTCGGCAAACGCGACGGGACTGCACATGGCGGTCACCTTTTGCAGGCATATGTACGCCCCACACTGGAAATCATCCTGACCGAAGCGCCGGACTATCTGCAGCGCTCGACCGATCCTGCCAGCGGCCTGGCCTTGATTAATCTGAGTGGATGAGTCAGCCTGCCTTGCACCATCGTGCAAGCTTGTAAAAAATACCGGCATCTTTTACAAGTGCCGTGCGTGTGCGCATGCGCCCTGAAATGGATTTTTCAGATCTATTCATTCCGCCCGCCCGCCAGTGTTGCCGACATCATTGCTAATGAAGAAGTAACGCCATCCGATTCACTGCTACCATGTTTGCATGACTGAGAAAGCTTCGATAACAGATACGCTTGGGCAAATGGGTCGCGCCATGCTGCACTGGCTCATCGGCGGCTGGAGAATTATCCTCTTCGGCATGTTGCTGCTATCGCTCGCTTTCTCACCCGCCACTTACGGGCGCGACTATCGCCGCGCCATTGCCTATCAAATTGTGCTCGGCACCGCCGCCAACCTGCTGTGGTTTTCCGTCTTATCGGCATTGGCCAGCCTGATCCTGATCCGCATCGTCGTTGTCACGGCGGTGAGTTACGGCCTCTCGAAATATGCGCTGGAAATGGTCGTGCGGGTACTGGTGCTGGAACTCATACCCCTTACTGCCGCGCTGTTCGTGGCCTTGCGGCGCACCTTGCCGGATGGCGTGGAACTGGCCGAGATGCGCACACGTGGTGATCTGGCAGCATTGCAAAGCCAGGGCATAGATCCGGTCCGCCGCGAATTTTTCCCGCGCGCAGTAGCCGGCATGTTTTCCGTCCTGATGCTGGCCGCTGTCAGCTGCGTCATGTCGCTGGTGCTGGCATACCTGTCCATCTACGGCTTCACGCACTGGGCGCTGGCTGGATATACGCGCGTGGTGGGTCAGGTGTTCAATCCTGCTGTTACGATGATATTCATGCTCAAGACCCTGTTCTTCAGCCTGGCCGTGTCGATGATACCGATGGCGTCCTCGCTTTACGATACGCGCAGCACACCGCTGCACAGCCGCTCGAAAGCGGCGAATGAACTGGCGGCGATGGTGCGACTGTTTTTCGTCATCCTGCTGATAGAGATTGCTTCGCTGCTGGGCAATTATTACTAATTTGTACCATCCAATAGCGCTACCTGACATGCTTGCAAGATAGACCAGACATCCTTTCCAGCCCTCCGCCTCCGCCGCCGACGCCTCTGCAAGCGGCGCCGGCAACATCCGGCAATCTTGAATTCAAGGCGGCCATCCTGCTGCTGTTTCTGGTCGCGCTGATAGGCAGCTCGGCAGCCTATCTGATGTATGCACGCGGCGCTTTCGAGGCTACGCAGGAACTGGTATTGCTGGCTGACGATTCGGAAGGCGTGGTGGTCGGCATGGACCTGACATTTTCGGGCTTTCCGGTCGGGCGCGTCAGCAGCATAGAACTCAGCAAGGAAGGCAAGGCCCGCATGGTCGTCGACCTCGCGCAAAAAGATGCGCACTGGCTGCGCACATCCAGCGTCTTTACGATGGAGCGCGGCATCGTTGGCAGCACGCGCATCCGTGCCTACACCGGCATGCCGGCCGACCCGCCCTTGCCGGCTGGCGCAGAACGCACCTTGCTGGTCGGTGATGTGGCAGCAGAAATCCCGCTGCTGGTCGCTGCTGCCAAGCAATTGATAGAAAACCTGAATGGCTTGACCTCGGCCGAATCGGCGCTCAATGCCAGCCTCGCCAATCTGCAGGGCCTGACTGAAAAATTCAATGGCCCGCATGGGGCATTGGGCGGCTTGTTCGGCAATGAAAAAGATGCGCAAAAACTGCTCGCCACGCTGGACCGCGCCAACACCGTACTGGCGCGCGTCGATGGCTTGCTGGTCAAAACCGACACCCAGGTATTCGGCAAGGATGGCAACCAGCAGGCAACGATAGTGCAACTCAATGCAATGCTGGGCGAAGCCCGGGCCAGCCTGAAAAAAGTCGATGCCGTACTGGTCGATGCGCAAGCCATCAGCAGCAATGCGAAGATGGCCACCAGCGATCTGGATATCCTGCGCGCCGATGTAGACAGAAGCCTGCGCAAGGTCGAACAGCTGGTCAATGAAATCAATCGCAAATGGCCATTTGCGCGCAACACGGAGCTGAGCCTGCCATGAAATCGCCCTCCCCGATGCCACGCATCTTCCTGCTGGCCACACTTGCTGCACTGACTGCATTGCTCGGTGCGTGCGCCGGAAAAACTGTACCCGACTGGCAAACGAATGCCAAAAGCGCGCTCGAAAGCGCCACCACCGCCTATCTGCAAGGCAAGGAGCGGGTCGAAAAACAGGAGTTCAATCTGGCACGCAGCGAAATTGCCCGTACCGGCCGCGCCGACCTGATGGCGCTGGTGGCGCTGACGCGCTGCGCCAGCCGTGTCGCCAGCCTGGTGCTGGAAGAGTGTGCGGATTTTGAAAAGTTGCGGCAGGATGCGACAAGCACTGAACGCGCCTATGCCGATTTCCTGCAGGCGCAAATCCAGCCACAGGATGTTGCACTGCTGCCGCCGCAATATCGCGCAGTGGCTGGCGCCAGCTCGGACATGGCCGCCGCTGCTGCCCTGCAGGCGATAGAGGATCCGCTGTCCAGATTGGTGGCCGCAGGCGTCATCTTTCGTTCCAGCCGCGCCACGCCAGCTGTGTTGACGCTGGCAGTCGATACCGCTTCATCCCAGGGATGGCGCCGTCCTTTGCTGGCATGGCTGGGCGTGCAAGCGATGCGCGCGGAACAGGCTGGCGATGTGCTTGCGGCGCAAAGCTTGCGGCGGCGTATCGATCTGGTACAAGGTAGCGATACAGCGAAATAAAGTGCAGCCAGCTCTCTCTGGCGAGCGGCATTTTTCCAGCCGTGCACTGTTCAGTTCAGCTATCCTTGCGCCGCTTTTAAAATCCATCCGTAGCCAAATAAACCTTTTATACTGTACAGATATACAGTATATTGATGGAACGCCCAGACATGGCGTTTTGTCCCAGAACAGCATTTTGGAGGTTACATGGCCATACTCGCATCCGCTTTTTCCCGCCCTGCCCCATCCATACTGGCCTCGCTGCCGGACGCAATCTGGCACGATCAGGCTGGAGCATATCGCTCCAAACCGATGGGCTCCGGCTACCGTGCACTGGATCAGGAATTGCCGAATGGCGGCTGGCCAGCTTCCGTGATGATTGAATTACTGCTCGCCCATCCGGGTGCAGCTGAGTTGCGACTGCTGGCGCCTACGCTGGCACGCATCACGCAAGCCGGAAAAACCGTGGTGCTGCTGGCGCCCGCGCATATACCCTATGCTGCCACCCTGACTGAGTTGGGGATAGATATGGACAAGATCATCGTCATCGCAGCCGACAAACCGGCAGACCGGATCTGGGCAGTGGAACAGGCATTGCAGAGTGCCAGCTTTGGCGCATTGCTATGCTGGCTGCCGCAAGCACGCGCCGATCACATGCGGCGCCTGCAACTGGCCGCGGCAGCTGCACAAGGTTTGACCTTCGTGTTTCGTCCGCTGGATGCACAGGACCAGGCATCGCCAGCGCCATTGCGGATGATCTGCCAGCCCCTGGCTGGCGGACGCATGTCGGTAGATATCATCAAGCGCCGCGGGCCGGTGCATCGCGAGCCGATTGTTTTGCCACTCGCGCTTCCCGAAATGTCGCTCAAGCCGTTTGCGAGCCGTTCACTGGCCAGG
>NZ_JAUSME010000152.1 GCF_030645555.1 Herminiimonas sp. | reverse complement strand
CCTGGCCCGGATCGAAAATGAAGGGAATGTGTGCTGCGTGAAACTCCCGTGCATGCTGCAGCATGCCGTCGCGGCCATCTGGCGCGATGATGGCGATGCTGACCTTGCCGGCATCCGCTACCTTGTTTTCGTGCGCAAAGCTCATCGCGCCGGGGTGGAAGGCGGTGATTTGATTGTTGTCGGTATCGGTCGTGATGAAGGCTTGCCCAGTGTAGGACGTGTCTATCGTTTTGATGCATTGCTGGGATATCTGCAATTGCTCAAGACGCTCGCGGTAGGATGCGCCATCCTGGCCTAGGGTCGCCATGATCAGCGGATCGCCGCCCAGCAGCTTCAGGTTGTATCCGATATTGCCGGCACAGCCACCAAACTCGCGCCGGATTTCCGGCACCAGGAAAGATACATTGATTTTATGCAGCTGGTCGGCCAGCAGTGCTTCAGAAAAACGGCTTTCGAATGACATGATCGTATCGAAGGCTAGCGAACCGCAGATTAATGATTTCATGGATGAGCTAAGTAATGGTGAGTAGGGATGGTAAATTGCCCGCAATCATACACTGCACGCGCCGTAAACGGCCATCAGCGCATGCCTGCTTCAGGTAACAGAGAGGGTAGCGATCATCAGTTGAAGCGTCGTTTTTTGCACTGATTTTTCAGGGATAGAACAGATACACGCGATAGCCGGATGCCTTGATTTGTTCCAGTTCGAAAGACAGCTTGGCGCTATGCTCGCTGCTGGCGGAAAATCCTGCCCGCACTTCAGCCTCGCTCAGATAATCGGCCGGTTTGAATACGCGGCGCAAGAGCGGTTTTTCATTTGCATCGTTGAGTGTCAGTTCTATGTGCGGCCATTGCTGCAGGCTGTCGCTGTAGTTGCGCAGCAGCGTAGTGAGTACAAACGTATTTTTATTCTCGGCCAGGGTTTGCAATTCACTGGATTCTATCGATACGGCGGCAATCTGTGCCGGCAGGTCTATGCGGCAACCCAGTGCATCGCACACCTGCGTCAGGAAAGGTTTGGCTTGCGGGAACAGGCCGGCGATCTGATTGCGGAACAGGTAGCTGCCTTGCAGCAGCGCGGCTATCAATAAGATGAAGCAGCTGATGCCGAGCAGTATGCGCAATCGTCTGCCCATGCGTTGCTGGCGGCGACCGCGCCTGACAAAACCCGGCTCGTCTTCCGCATCGCTATCCTTGCGTACTTCCCGCTTCTTGGTCCGGACAGTTCTTTTTGTGCTGCGCCACGGTTTGCGCTGCAAATCCTCAATTGCCTCATCCAGTTCGTCCGGCACAGTCGGGTCGTAGGCGCGGCGAAAACTTTCGGCGTTGCTGAGTTCGCGCTGCTCTATTTCATCTTCATCGCCAGCCATCTGATCCGGCCGGTCTTGCGTGAAATCCATCAGGGTCATGCGCTCTAATGGGTTGGGATTATCCGGCTTGTCTTCATCCTGCGGCGCAGGCAGCGGCGAGGGTTCGGCTTCGCGTTCAAATGCAGCCGGAATGTCGAAATCGAGCCGGCTCGATGCTGCTGGCACATCTGGCGCGGCGGCGAAGGCCTCTTCTGCATCCTGTGCATCGTCCGATGCAGGTATGTCGGACGATGCCGGAGCTGTTACTGCAGGCGCGATGTATGGCGGGGGAGTGGCAATGGCGCGCGCTGGCGGTTCAGTCCCTGCCTCCGCCGCCTCGGCATCGTCGGGAGGTAGCAAATGTTCTATGCCGTTGAAGATTTCCTTGCAGTGGCCGCAACGTACCAGTCCTGCACGCAACTTCAATTGGTCATGCGCGACGCGAAACGTCGTTTGGCAGTGGGGACATTGCGTCGCAAGTGCCATGGCGCTCGCTACTGCCCTGACGATTCTGCTAGGGGTGACAATTGGCCGGCCAATGCAACCCAGCCCTCATGTTCTGCCCATACCGTCAATGTGAGGAAGGGCGCATAAGCTGCCGCGACTTCTTCAACTTGCGTGGCCAGTACGCCCGACAATACCAGTCTGCCGCCCGGCTTGATGCGTCCTGCCAGCATGGGCGCCATCAGCTTCAATGGATTGGCCAGAATATTGGCGACGACGACGTCAAAGGCATGCGTCTGTCCGGATGCGGCAAAGTCGTCTGGCAGGTAATAGGCGACCTCGCAATGATTGCGCTCGGTATTGAAAATGGCAGATTCGATTGCTTGCGGGTCGATGTCTATGCCGACGACTTTTTCCGCGCCGAGTTTTTTTGCGACCATCGCCAGTATGCCGGAGCCGCAACCGTAATCGAGTACGGTCAGGCCGGCTGGTGCGTTGGCTTCCAGCCATTCCATGCACAGGCGCGTGGTCGGATGGCTGCCGGTGCCGAAGGCCAGGCCGGGATCGAGTTCGAGCACCAGCGCACTCGGGTCGGGGGCGTCATGCCAGCTCGGCACGACCCAGATATTCTTGCCGATATGGATGGGTTCGAATTGTGATTGGGTCAGACGCACCCAATCCTGGTCTGCCACCGGGCGCAGGGTAAATGCCACCTCGGAGTGTGCCAGGCCGATCGCACTTGCCGCCGCGGCGACGATGGCGGCCTGATCGGCTTCGACCGGCGTCAATGCAACGACGCGGCTGTGTTCCCACGCCGCTTCCTTTGGTTCCATGCCGGGTTCGCCGAACAGCGGTTGCTCGGCGGCGGTACCGAAATCGGCATCTTCCACCGAGACTGACAATGCACCGGCGTCGATCAACGCATCGGACAATGCTTCCGCGTGCGTACGGGCGACTTCGATGACAATTTCGGTCCAGCTCATGAATACCTCGATGTATGACTGTGCAGCCTATTATATTGGCTGAGTGCCTGAAGCCGGCGGGATGACAGACAGATTTTATGCAGATCGTCGCAACAGCAATGCGCTGTTGCGACGCTGATTTCGCAGCAAGTTAGCCGGAGATGAAAATCCATCCCCTATGGCAGTCTGCGATTATGCCTTTTTCGACAAGTCGGGCCGCTCAGCCAGCTTGTGTTCCAGGTAGTGTATGTTGGTGCCGCCTTCGATAAAGCGCGCATCCACCATCAACTCGCGATGCAGCGGGATGTTGGTGAGTATGCCTTCGACGACCATTTCCGACAGCGCAATTTGCATGCGGCGGATGGCTTGCTCGCGCGTGGCGCCATACGCGATGACCTTGCCGACCATAGAATCGTAATTTGGCGGCACGTAGTAACCGGCATAGGCATGCGAATCCACGCGTATGCCGGGACCGCCCGGTGCATGCCAGGAAATGATCTTGCCTGGCGATGGCGTGAACTTGAACGGGTCTTCGGCATTGATGCGGCATTCGATTGCATGGCCGTTCAACACGATATCGCGCTGGCGGTAACGCAGTTTTTCGCCGGCAGCGATGCGGATCTGCTCCTGCACGATGTCGATGCCGGTGATCATTTCAGTGACCGGATGTTCGACCTGTACCCGGGTATTCATTTCGATGAAATAGAACTCGCCGTTTTCATACAGGAATTCGAAGGTGCCGGCACCGCGATAGCCCATCTTGCGGCACGCTTCGGCGCAACGATCGCCTATGCGTTCTATGGTCTTGCGCGGAATGCCGGGTGCCGGCGCTTCTTCCAGCACCTTTTGATGGCGGCGCTGCATCGAGCAATCGCGTTCGCCCAGCCAGATTGCATTCTTGAATTCGTCGGCCAGGATCTGGATTTCCACATGGCGTGGATTTTCCAGGAATTTCTCCATATAGACTTCCGGATTGCCGAACGCAGCGCCGGCTTCCGTCTTGGTCATCGTGACGGCGTTCAGCAATGCTGCTTCGGTATGCACGACACGCATGCCGCGTCCGCCGCCGCCGCCGGCTGCCTTGATGATGACCGGATAGCCGACCTGACGTGCGATCTGGATGATTTCTTTCGAGTCTTCCGGCAAGGCGCCTTCCGAGCCGGGCACGCATGGCACGCCGGCTTTGATCATCGCCTGTTTGGCCGATACCTTGTCGCCCATCATGCGTATCGATTCCGAACGCGGGCCGATGAAGACAAAGCCGGATTGTTCCACGCGCTCGGCGAAGTCGGCATTTTCAGACAGGAAGCCATAGCCCGGGTGGATCGCTTCAGCATCGGTGACTTCTGCCGCGCTGATAATGGCCGGCATGTTCAGGTAACTGAGCGTGGATGGCGCAGGGCCTATGCACACCGACTCGTCGGCCAGCTTGACGTATTTGGCATCGCGGTCTGCCTCGGAATGGACGACCACGGTTTTGATACCCATTTCGCGGCAGGCGCGCTGGATACGCAAGGCAATCTCGCCGCGATTGGCAATGAGAATTTTTTCAAACATAGTGGGAACGGGACTCGTCGTTATAAGGATGGAATCAAGGCAGCCAGATCAAAGACAGGAGCGGCAGGTTGCCGGTACTCCCCGTCTTCCATCATTAGCCGATGATAAATAAAGGCTGACCGAATTCGACTGGCTGGCCGTTTTCGACCAGGATTTCCTTGATGACGCCGGAAGCGTCTGCATCGATTTCATTGAGCAGCTTCATCGCTTCGATAATGCACAAGGTGTCGCCTTCCTTAACCACTGAGCCGACTTCAACGAATGCCGGTGAGCCAGGGGCGGATGAACGGTAAAAACTGCCTACCATAGGCGATTTGACGATATGGCCCTTGATTTCAGGCACAACCGGAGCGGCTACTGCTGCGGCAACAGGTGCAGCGGCTGGAGCATATTGTTGCGCGCCTTGTGGCTGCATCATCACGACCTGGTTTTGCGCGACTGGCGATGACTTCAGGATGCGGACCTTGCTTTCGCCTTCAGTGACTTCCAGTTCGGCGATATCCGATTCGGCTACCAGGTCGATAAGCGTCTTGAGTTTGCGTAAATCCATGGGGAATTCCTTAGAATTTTTAGTTTTTATGATTAAAGATGGCGACAATTATAAGCTATTGTCGACAAATGATGGGTATTAAAGCTTTTTGAGTGCGTATGAGATGGCGGCTGCATATCCTTCTACACCCAATCCGCAAATCACGCCAACGGCGATGCCGGACAGATAGGATTGGTGACGGAATGCCTCGCGCTGATGTATGTTTGAAACGTGTATTTCCACAAATGGAATCGCTACCGATGCCAGTGCGTCGCGCAATGATACGCTGCTGTGCGTCAAGCCGCCCGGATTGATGACGATAGCATCCACCCCTTCGGCTTTCGCCGCCTGGATACGATCTATCAGCGCACCTTCATGATTGCTCTGGAATGCAAGCAGCGTGGCCCCGGCCTGGGCAGCCTGCTTGACTGCCGCCTGCTCAACCTCAGCCAGCGTGGTCGCGCCATAGACTTCAGGCTCGCGCGTACCCAGCAGGTTCAGGTTAGGGCCGTTCAATAAAAGAATGTTTTTTGCCATGGAGATACAACTCCGTTTGACGATGAAGCCGCATTTTGCCGCTAAATGGCTTGGGCTGGCAAGCGGAAATCTCGTATCGGTGTCAAAGGGTGTTGAGATCGTTGCGCAGCTGTTCGATATTCAGGCGGCCAAGATAAGTCTTTTTGACATCGCCCTTGGGCCCAACAATCACTGTGTAAGGCAGGCCGCCAGCCTGATTGCCGAACTGTCGGGACAATTCGGTACCCGTCATCCCTGCTATATATAGCGGGTAAGTAATTTTATATTTGGCGGCAAATGCACGGATATTGCTGGGCGAGTCTATCCCTATGCCGAGTATCTGTATGTTTTTCGCTGCCAGTTCGGTTTGCAGCGCGGTCAATTCCGGCATTTCTTCTACGCAAGGCGCACACCATGTTGCCCAAAAGTTAAGGATCAGCGTTTTTCCTTGCCATTGCGCCAGCGTATGCATATTGCCGTTGGCATCTTCCATCTTTTGGGCAAAAAAGGTCGCGACCGCAGGTGACTCGGGTGCGGCAGGGGTGTGCTGCTGGACGCCAAAATACACGCCGATGCCGGCAAAAAGGAGTGCAACTGCGCCAAATAAGAATACCTTGGATTTCATTTTTGCCCGTTTTCTTGTGTATTTTCTTGAATAATCAGTGCGCGCACGGCATGGATATCTGCGCGTTCCTGCCGGCCTGATGGGGATTTCCTGATGGCGCCGCGCAGGTCGTCGGTTTCATATAGCGCCAGGTGTATGCCTTCCTGTTGCCAGATGAAACTGAGGGTTTCGACTGGATCGCTGCGACCCTTGAAGTGGCTGGATTCGGAAACTTCAAAATCGATGTTTTTGTTTAACAGGTAGATTTCAACGTCTTTTGCGCTCTCGGTAAACAATTGCAGATGGATATCTGAATGTGCGCCCGCCGTGCCATTCAAGACTGCGCCGGTCAGATGCGGCTGGAATGGAGCCAGTTCGGCCATCATGCGCACGGCCAGATTGCGCAAATGCAACAGGCGCGCAGGTTGCGTATCGCCAAAAAACAGTTCGTTATAGAGGCGCACCTCTTCTTCCAGCATTGCATTATCCGGCAGCACGTCGCCGCGCACCTTGTTGTTGCCGAGTATCTGTTTGACCGCCTTGCGTTTGGCAGTGCCGTAGTCGACGCCGTCTTCGGCTATCATGCGCGCGGCCGCCGTGGCGATTTCAGCGCGCAGCAATTCGGTATCGGAGAGGGGGTGAGTTGGCATGATGCGCATGATACTCCTGCCGGCACTAGCCCGTCGTCAGGTAAAATCTGCTTATTCCAATCCAGAATTCTACAATGCATATACACATACTTGGCGTTTGCGGCACCTTCATGGGTGGTTTGGCAGTGCTGGCAAAAGCCGCCGGCCATACGGTTACCGGTTGTGATGCCAACGTCTATCCACCCATGAGCACGCAG
Organism: Herminiimonas sp.; assembly: GCF_030645555.1. Lineage (GTDB taxonomy): Bacteria > Pseudomonadota > Gammaproteobacteria > Burkholderiales > Burkholderiaceae_D > Oxalicibacterium. Next base: position 11,107 of record NZ_JAUSME010000152.1, on the reverse strand, counting down.
CTTGAAGCGCAAGGCATCAAGCTCATTGAAGGTTATGGCACTGAGCAAATCAGTTTGGCGCCTGACCTCTATGTGATAGGCAATGTCGTCTCGCGTGGCAATCCCTTGATGGAAGAAATCCTCAATCGCGGCCTGCCTTACACCTCCGGTCCGCAATGGATAGGCGAACACATACTGCAAGGTAAGTGGGTGCTCGCTGTGGCAGGCACGCACGGCAAGACAACGACTTCGGCCATGCTGGCATGGATACTTGAAGACGCTGGTTACGATCCCGGCTTCCTGATTGGCGGCGTGCCGATGAACTTCGGTATTTCGGCGCGCCTGTCCGGCAGCGGCAAGGAATCGTCATTCTTCGTGATCGAAGCCGATGAATACGACACGGCCTTTTTCGACAAGCGCAGCAAGTTTGTTCACTACCATGCGAAAACCGCGATCCTGAACAATCTGGAATACGACCACGCCGATATCTTCCCCGACCTGGCGGCGATAGAAACGCAATTCCATCACCTGGTGCGTACCGTGCCGGGTGTCGGTCGCGTGATCGCCAATGGGCAGGAAGCCTCGCTGCAGCGCGTGATACAGCGCGGCTGCTGGAGTGGGGTTGAATGGTTTGGCAGCAAGGATCAAGCCGGCTGGGCGATCAAGACCCACGATGACGGCAATTTTGATGTGATTTTCAATGGCGACTTGCAAGGGTGCGTGAGCTGGTCGCTGACGGGCGAACACAATCGCCTGAATGCACTGGCGGCGATAGCCGCTGCGCGCCATGTAGGCGTGTTGCCGGCACAGGCAATCGCTGCGCTGGGGCAGTTTGAAAACGTCAAGCGCCGCATGGAGCTGCGCGGCATCGTCAATCAGATCGCGGTCTATGACGATTTTGCCCATCATCCAACCGCGATTGCGACCACGGTGGCCGGCTTGCGCAAGAAGGTCGGCAAGGCTCGCATACTAGCCGTGCTGGAGCCGCGCTCGAATACGATGAAACTGGGCACGATGAAGGATGCCTTGCCCGCCAGCCTGGTTGATGCCGATCTGGTGTTTGGCTATGGCGCCAGCGGCAATGGCAAGGATGCGCTGGGCTGGGATCTGGGCGAGGCGCTGGCGCCGCTCGGCGACAAGGCCCATGCCTTTCATGATTTGCCAGCGCTGGCCGCGGCGATAGCCAAAAGCGCGCAGTCGGGCGACCAGATCCTGGTCATGAGCAATGGTGGCTTTGGCGGCGTGCATCAAAAAATTCTGGATCTGCTGGCCTCATGATTTTGTATCTGCACGGCTTTCGTTCTTCGCCTCTCTCGACTAAAACCAGCTTGCTGGCCAGCCGCATGCAGGCGCTGGGCCGCGGCGATGAATACCTCTGCCCGCAATTGCCGGCATCGCCGCAAGCTGCGATCGCGCAGGCGCTCGAAATTGCGGGCAGGGTGGCGCCGTCGGAACTGACCCTGATCGGTTCTTCGCTGGGCGGCTATTACGCCACCTGGCTGGCCGAGCGGCTGGGTTGTCGCGCAGTCTTGCTTAATCCGGCAGTGCATGCGGCACGTGATCTGGCCTCGCAGGTGGGTGTCAAGACGCAATATCATTCGAACGAAGCATTTGAATTCAAGTCCGCGTATATAGACGAATTGAAGGCGCTGGAGGTAGCACGGATTACGCATCCGGAACGTTATTTCCTGATAGCGGCGACTGGCGACGAGTTGCTCGACTGGCGGGAAATGGTCGCGCAGTTTCCAGGTGCCAGGCAGCACGTGATAACGGGCAGCGATCACGGGATATCGGATTTCGCGCATTACGCGGATGAAGTACTGGCTTTTTGCGGCGTGGCTGGCGGGGCGATGCAGTGAGTTATCGCAGAGCGTCGCAGGCGCAATGGTGCACCCATGTGAATGGCGTTCATCCGTCGGCAGAAATCCGCCGCTGGCTGACCGATGCAATGTCGCTGACGGTGAAATTGATGGCGCGCTGCGAGCGCTTTCGCGTGCAGCGTCTGGCGCAAGGACGTGCGCTTGCCCTGGCGGATGAGTTTGACAAAGTAGCACTGTCACGCCGCGTGCTGGTGCAGGAGCGCGAAGTGCTGCTGCGCTGCGATGAAACTCCGGTAGTCTATGCGCATACGATAGTGCCGCTTTGCGCCACCGCATCCGACTGGCCGTTTTTCGGCACATTGGGTGAGCGCTCGCTGGGCACTACGCTGTTTGGCGATCCGCGCGTCTGGCGCGGCGCAATGGAATATGCCCGCTTGCATGCGCAACATCCACTGGTGCTGCGCGCCGCAGCAGTGCTGGGTGAAGAATTGAGCGGCCCGCTATTTGCGCGTCGTTGTTTATATAAACGTGGCAAAGGATTACTGCTGGTGACAGAGATTTTTCTGCCGCAGATCCACACGATCAGGAAAAATCAGGCAAGTCCGTGCGCATAGCGCATCAGCTTGCATTCATGAGTGACTTGTCTCAAGCAGCACTGCGAGAGAAGTCGATAACCGTATCTGTTCCAGTAACAGTATTAATAGCAAAGTATTGAATGAATCTATTTTTTGATGAATCCGGCGACTTCAAGGCCGGTAGCGCGATGTCGCAGCAGGGCGAGGCCTACCAGGTTGAAATGCCATCCGGCAAACGCACCAAGGTTCGCGCCAAGGATGTGTTGCTGCAATTTGCCTCGCCGGCGCCCAGCGAGTTCATGGCGGATGCGCATGCGATTGCAGAAGAAATCGATCTCGATTTTCTGTGGGAAGTCGCGGGCCAGGACGAGTTCGGTTTTGCCGAATTGGGCACTGAATATTTCGGCCATGATCCCAAGCCGCATGAAGCTGCCGGCTTGATCCTGCGTCTGCATGCAGCGCCGATTTACTTCTATAAAAAAGGCAAGGGCCGCTACAAGGCCGCGCCGGAAGCGTCGTTGAAAGCAGCCCTAGCCGGGGTCGAGAAAAAGCGCCAGCAGGCGCTGGTGCAGGCGCAATACGTGGAAGAATTGAAGGCGCATCGCTTGCCGGATGCGATGCGTCCGCTGGTCTTGCAACTCTTGTTCAAGCCGGACAAGAATTCGATCGAATACAAGGCACTGGATACGGCATGCAGCGAAATGCAGATTGCGCCGCAGCGCTTGATGCTGGCAGTCGGGGGGATCAAGTCGCCGAAGGATCTGCATTTTTCCAAATTCCTGTTCGAGTCCTTCCCTAAAGGGATCGCCTTTCCCGAGATTACGTTCCCGGCCATGCCATCCTTGCCGGTCGCCGACGTGCAGGCATTTTCCATCGACGATGTGACGACGACGGAAATCGATGATGCGATGTCGGTGACCCGGCTGGCCGATGGCAAGGTACGCATAGGCATACACATCGCCGCACCCGCGCTTGGCATCAAGCGTGACGATGCGCTGGATGTGCTGGCGCGCCAGCGCCTGTCTACTGTCTATATGCCAGGCGACAAGATTACTATGCTGCCGGATACCGTGGTCGAGGTCTTCACGCTTGCCGAAGGCAAGGTTTGCCCGGCGCTGTCGCTGTATGTGACGCTGGATACTGCCGACTGGTCCGTCCTTGCGACCGAGACCCGCGCTGAATGTGTACCGATTGCCGCCAATCTGCGTCACAACGATCTCGACGCATACGTGACTGAAGAAAATCTGGCCAGCGATGTCGGCGATTATCCATACAAGGAAGATATTTCGCTGTTGTGGAAATGGGCCCAGCTGCTGGAACAGGGCCGCATGGCCAAGCGCGAAAGTTTCGGCCTGCGGCCGGAGCAGAACAATCGCATCGACTTCAACTTCTATGTTGAAAACGATATCGTCTCTATCCAGCGCCGCAAGCGCGGCGCGCCGCTCGACAAGATCGTGGCGGAACTGGCGATTCTGACCAACAGCACCTGGGGCAAACTCTTGCATGAGCATGGCGTACCCGGCATTTATCGTGCGCAGGGCGGCGGTTCCGGCAACGGCTGGGCGGCCAAGATGCAGGTGCGCATGCAGACGCATGCGGCGCCCCATCAAGGCCTGGGTGTCGATCAGTATGCGTGGAGTACTTCGCCGCTGCGTCGCTACACCGACCTGGTCAATCAATGGCAAATCCTGGCTTGCATAGAGCACGGCGTGACGGCGCCGCTGGCGGCGCCATTCAAGCAGCGCGATGCCGATCTGTTCGCCATCGTTTCTGCCTTTGATGCGGCCTACAGCGCCTATGCTGCATTCCAGTCCGACATGGAGCGTTACTGGTGTCTGCGCTGGCTGAGCCAGGAAAAAGGGCGGGAAGACACGATGAAGGTTGAGGCGACGGTATTGAAGGACGAGATACTGCGCCTGCTCGATATTCCGCTGGTCATCAAATTGCCCGGCATGCCGCAGGTGGCGCGCGGTTCGCAAGTCAAGCTGGACCTGCTGCGCTGGGATGAAGTCGACCTGACGATAGAGGCGCGCCTGCTCGACATCACGCAGGATGCGAGCGGCACGGCGGATGCTGAACTGGCTGACGACATGAGTGAAGACTTGCAGGAAGGCGATGCCGAGCCGGTGCCGGATGAAGTGACCGCAGTAGAAGTGTCGCCGGCCGCGACGGTTGCGCCGGAATGAGCAATGGCAAGTTCGTTAAATTCGGCCGGTGTTTGACGTAGAATTCATTCCTTCAATTATCACTGTCAGCTATCCAACGCGTGAAGTCCCTATTCCAGAACCGCATTTTGACCATCGCCGTCACGTTCTCCGTGCTGGCGCATGCTGCCTTGCTGGCCGTGCACTTCACGGCGCCGGAGGCATTCAAGTTCAAGCCGACCGATCCCGGACTGGAAGTCATACTGGTCAATGCCAAGCATGACAAGCAACCGTTGAAAGCCGACGCGCTGGCGCAAGCCAATCTTGACGGTGGCGGCAATGCGGATGCGGGGCGCGCCAAATCGCCGCTGCCGGATTTGCGCAAAAGCGAGGATGGCGACAGCGCCAAGGCGTCCAGGCGCAAGGTGGAAGAGCTGGAGCGGCATCAGCAAAAACTGCTGGCGCAACTGGCCAAGAAAACGCCATTCCGCACGCAGCAGGTGACAGACATCGAACCGGTCAAGGATGTGCCGCCGCAGCGCAATGCGACCGATATGCTTGATAGCGCGAAGGCTTTGCTGCGCCGGGAAGCGGAAATTTCGCGCGATATCGAGGACTACAACAAGCGGCCGAAGAAAACCCAGCTGACACCCAGCACGCGCGAGGTTGGCTACGCTGCGTATTACAAGGCATTCCAGGACCGCATAGAAAAAAACGGCACGCTGAATTTCCCGCAGAAGGATGGCAAGAAAATGTATGGCGATCTGGTGCTCTACATTCCGATTTTTCAGGATGGTTCGATTTACATGAAGGATGGCGGGCCGCGCGTCGAGCGCTCTTCCGGCAATCCGGCGCTGGATCAGGCTGCAATAAACATCGTGCGACGCTCAGTGCCTTTCGGTAAATTCCCTGACAATATGCGTTCGACCGGCAAGGATGATGTATGGGAAATCATTACGCGCTTCAGCTTTACGCGCGATGACGCATTGCAAACTGAAACACGAGGCCAATGAGTGAGCAGCAAGACTGACCATTACGCAGTGATCGGCAATCCGGTCGCGCACAGCAAATCCCCCGAGATCCATGCACGCTTCGCCTTGCAGACGCAACAGGACTTGAGCTATGAGCGCCTGCTGGCTCCGCTGGATGGCTTTGTGGCGAGCGTGCAGGAGTTCGTGCGCCAGGGCGGCAAGGGCTTGAATGTGACGCTGCCCTTCAAGCTGGAAGCATATGCATTATCAACCAGGCTGACCGAGCGCGCGCGCGCCGCCGGCGCAGTCAATACCCTGAAGTTTGATGATGGTGAAATTCTCGGCGATAACACCGACGGCATAGGCCTGGTAAGCGACATCGTGCGCAATGCCGGTATTGTCTTGACTGGGAAATCAGTGCTGCTGCTGGGTGCCGGAGGCGCGGCGCGTGGCGCGCTGCTGCCTTTGCTCAATGAACAGCCAGCCAGGCTGGTGGTCGCCAACCGCACGCGATCGAAGGCGGTGGAACTGGTGCACAGATTCGCCGCCCATCCGCATCTGGAAGTCGGCGATTTTGCCGCGCTGGATGATGCATTCGACATCGTCATCAATGCGACTGCCGCCAGCCTCGCCTCCGAAGTGCCACCCATTTCGCCGCGTGTTTTTGGCAAGCGCACACTGGCTTACGACATGATGTATGCGAAGGAGCCGACCGCTTTCATGCGCTTTGCGACGCAACATGGCGCGACTGCGCGCGACGGTCTCGGCATGCTGGTCGAACAGGCGGCAGAATCGTTTTATCTATGGCGCGGCGTACGTCCTGAAACCGCTGCCGTGTTTGCAGAATTGCGCGAGCAGCTGTAGTGCGCAGCTTGCGTGCACAGATATGATCCGCAGCGCCCATACCCGGCTTTAATCCGCTCCAACCTGAACCTATAAAAATGAAAACTCTGCGCAAGCTGTTGTTCTGGCTGATCCTGGTGCCAGTCTTGCTGGTCCTGTTTGTGCAGCTTTATTTCTTCCTCCAGATAGGCTGGTGGGTCAATCACAATCCAGACTCGACGAGCTTCATGCGGCAGCAGCTGTCTATCCTGCAGGACAAGAATCCAGCAGCGCAACTCAAGCACAAGTGGGTGCCCTACAAGCGCATTTCCAACAACCTGAAGCGGGCGATCATTGCAGCGGAGGATTCCAATTTTTCCGGCCATGAGGGCGTCGATTGGGCTGCGCTGGAAAAAGCGTATGAAAAGAATGTCAAGAAGGGCAAGGTGGTCGCCGGTGGTTCTAACATCACGCAGCAGCTGGCCAAGAATCTGTTCCTGTCGGGCGACCGCAGTTACATCCGCAAGGGACAGGAAGTTGTCATTACCTACATGCTCGAATTCTGGATGGACAAGGAACGCATTTTTGAAATCTATCTGAATGTGGTTGAGTGGGGTGTAGGCGTTTTTGGCGCCGAAGCGGCGGCCCAGCATTACTACGGCGTATCTGCCGCCCAGCTGGGGGCGGCTCAGGCTGCGCGCCTGGCGGTCATGCTGCCGAACCCGCGTTTCTACGACACCCATCGCGGCACGGGTTATCTGACGCGCCGCACGGAATTGATTTTGCGCCGCATGGGCTCGGCTGAATTGCCATGATTTTTCTCGCCGTGCGCAGAAGAGGGATGCCTCTATGAAAACTGCCGGTGTCAACGCGTACGGCTTGCTAGCTGTTGTACTTGTCAGTACACTTGCGCTGTTTTCGTTTTCGGAGACCCGTCTTGGGTAGTCCCTATAGTTGTCAGCCGTCTTGCGACGGTCAAATCTGCGAGAGTATGCTGTAACTCCACGTTGCCAAGCGCCTCTCGCCGGATTCGGTGGGTGGTCGCGTCCAGGCCTGTTTATTCTATTTAATGGCCGCGTTCCCTCAAAATTAAATGAACTTGCAGAGTCTCTCTGCAGGACGAGTTGTGTGCTGCATCGGCGATGCTTGGTGTTTCTGGCGCGACTGGGAGAGCTTATGATTAACGTATTTGTATTGCAGAATGGCCGCCTGAATCAGGTCAATATCGACAGCCGCGCCGATCTGGAAAACACTACGCCGGTGTGGGTAGACCTGACCGATCCGAATGACGATGAGCGCGATTGGGTCAAGAGCATCTACGGCGTGACCTTGCCGGGCGAAGATGAAGTCAAGGATATCGAAGCCTCCGCCCGCTACTACGAAGCGGAAAACGGCGACCTGCATCTGCGCACCGACTTCCTGCTGGAAGAGGACGACGGCCCGTCGCGGGTGATCACGGTCGCCTTTATCCTGGCCAGGGACATGCTGTTTTCAGTGCACTCGGAAGATTTGCCCATCTTCCGCCTGGTGCGCATGCGCGCGCGTTCACGCCCCGGTTCGATCGGCGATTACAAGGATGTGCTGCTGGACCTGTATGCCACCGATGCCGAATATTCGGCCGATGCGCTCGAAGGCGTATATCAAAGCCTGGAAGAAGTCAGTCGCAGCGTGCTGCAGGAAGAGTTGACCGATCAGGACGCAGCCGGCGCGCTGAATGCGATTGCGCATGAAGAGGATTTGAATGGTCGCATCCGTCGCAACATGATGGATACGCGGCGCGCAGTCAGCTTCCTGATGCGCGGACGCCTGTTGAACTCGGAGCAGTTTGAAGAAGCGCGGCAGATCATGCGCGATATCGAATCGCTCGATGGCCACACTGCCTTCCTGTTCGACAAGATCAACTTCCTGATGGATGCGACGGTCGGTTTCATCAACATCAACCAGAATAAAATCATCAAGATATTCTCGGTTGCATCGGTCGCCTTCCTGCCGCCTACATTGATCGCCAGCATCTACGGCATGAACTTCAAGGTCTTGCCGGAATTGGACTGGACCTTCGGTTACCCGTTGGCCATCCTGTTGATGGTGGCTTCTGCCGTGACGCCGTTCTGGTACTTCCGCCGGCGCGGCTGGCTGAAGTAAGGCACGATGTCCACGCATGATGCGTGGACATCAGTTACACATCAGCGCCTGGCCAATTGCGCAAATGCCGCACGTGCGGTTTGTAGCGTCGCATCGATAATCGCATCGTCATGCTGGGCCGACACGAAGCCTGCTTCAAATGCCGATGGCGCCAGATAGACGCCGGCATCGAGCATCGCATGGAAGAAGGCATTGAAGTTGGCAACGTCGCACTTCATCATCTCTGTGTAAGACTGCGGTTTTTCAGCCGCGAAGTACAGGCCGAACATGCCGCCGACCGAGTTGGCTGAGAAGGCGATGCCGGCTTCTTGTGCTGCAGCCGTCAAGCCTTGCACCAGCTTGCTGGTTTGTGCGCCCAGCGCTTCATAGAAGCCGGGAGCCTGCACCAGTTTCAACGTCGCCAGGCCTGCTGCCACCGTGACCGGATTGCCGGACAGGGTGCCGGCCTGATAGACGCCGCCTATAGGCGCCAGATGCTGCATCAAGTCTGCGCGTCCGCCGAATGCGGCCACCGGCAAACCGCCGCCTATCACTTTGCCCAGCACGGTCAGATCCGGCTGTATCCCGTACAGCGATTGCGCGCCGCCCAGCGCCACGCGGAAACCGGACATCACTTCATCCAGTATCATCACGGCGCCGTATTGGGTACAGACGCGGCGCATGGTGTGCAGGAATTCCGGCGTGGCGGGCAGCAGGTTCATGTTGCCGGCCACCGGTTCGACGATCACGCAGGCTATCTTGTTACCGATTTCCCTGAAGGTGTCTTCCAGTTGTTGCGGATTGTTATAGTCGAGCACTAGGGTGTGCTTGGCGAAATCTTCCGGCACGCCAGCCGAGGTTGGATTGCCGAAGGTCAGCAAGCCGCTGCCGGCTTTCACCAGCAGGGAATCGGCGTGACCGTGATAGCAGCCTTCAAATTTGATGATGGTGTCGCGACCGGTGGCGCCACGCGCCAGGCGCAAGGCGCTCATCGCCGCTTCGGTGCCGCTGGAAACCAGGCGCACTTGCTCGATGGAGGGCATCAGCTGGCAAATCAATTCCGCCATCAGGATTTCACCTTCGGTCGGGGCGCCAAAACTCAGGCCGCGTGTGGCGGCATCCTGCACCGCCTTGATGACGGCTGGATGGGCGTGGCCGACTATGGCCGGTCCCCACGAACCTATGTAATCAATGTAGCGGCGGTCGTCGGCATCCCAGATATACGGGCCTTCGGCGCGGCTGATGAAACGTGGCGTACCACCGACCGAGCGGAAGGCGCGTACCGGCGAATTGACGCCGCCCGGCGTACTTTTTTGTGCGCGGGCAAAAAGAATGTCGTTATTGGATGTCATGCGGGAACCGTGAAATAAAAAATGAATTTACTGCAGGGGCGGCGTGAGGTCGATTTCCTCATCGGATTCACGCGCCCAGAAATAGCGGTCAGGTACCAGTTTGCCCATGCCCAGACGCTGCGCGTTGGCGATCGATGCAATCGTGAATTCCTGCGCCTCGAATACCGCTTCCGGCACATCGAGTCCGTTGGCCAGCAAGGCGGCGATGGTTGCGCCCAGGGTTGCGCCGGCACCGTTGTATGAGCCGGAAATGCGTTGCCAGTTATCCTGGCGGATCACGCCGCCTTCATCGAACAGGGTATTGGCCACATCGGTCAGATCGGATGGTGTGCCGGTGACGAATACATATTCGCAGCCCATCTCGATCAGGCGCATTGCGTCGACTGCCATCAGGTCTTCTTCGGAGGGTTCGCGCCAGGTTTCGGCCATGCGTGAGAGCTCAACCGTCGACAGGATCAAGACCGTGGTTTGCGGAATCAGCAATTCGCGCGTTGCCATCAGCATGTCGTCGGCGTCCGGTCCCTGGTCAGGCAGCGAAGAGAGGAAAGGGTCGAAGATTAATGGCACTTCGGGATAGTCGGAGACGATTTCGGCGATCGCCGAGACATTTTCTATGCTGCCGACCGCGCCGACCTTGAAGGCCGCGACCGCCATGTCTTCCAGCACTACGCGGGCCTGGTCCGAGACCCAGTCGGGATCGATCACCTGCATGTCTTCTATGCGCGCGGTATCACCGATGAACAGTGCAGTGACGACAGACAACCCGTGACAACCCATGGCGGCAAAAGAGGCCAGGTCAGCCTGGATGCCGACCGCACCCACCGGGTCGGTAGGTCCGAAAGTTAATATAAGCGGAGAAGTTTGGTTTTGCACGGCGGGTATATTAAGATAGCTGACTGTGCATTTTACTTGAAGGGCTGTCAGCCGTGAGCAATAACGAAACAAACGAACAATTTCAATCCTGGATGTGCCTGATCTGTGGCTGGATCTACGATGAAGCAGCCGGCTTGCCGGCAGAAGGCATAGCACCTGGGACGCGCTGGGCCGATGTGCCTATGAACTGGACCTGTCCGGAATGCGGCGCACGCAAGGAAGATTTCGAGATGGTGGCCATCTAGTCCTTACCAGCAAGCCAATAGTTGTGATTTGGATAATTTTTGTTTAAAAACCACGGCCATTTATTTGCGCTGTGGGGCTTGACCTAAAGAATCTTGCTTTTTGTTACTGATGCGCCGTATATTGTGGACACAGTTTAACGAGATGAATCATGACAATATCACTGGATAATGCTGATATGAAAATCATGGTGATCGACGATAGCAG
>NZ_JAUSME010000139.1 GCF_030645555.1 Herminiimonas sp. | reverse complement strand
GAAGCGATGCCGGCGAAACGCCGCATGGTCGTCATCAGCGGCGCCGGCGACCGCCGCGACGATGATTTGCGCCGCCAGACTGAAATCCTCGGCGATGCATTTGACGACGTCATCCTGTATGAAGACCAGTGCCAGCGCGGTCGTGCCGATGGCGAAGTACTGGGACTGTTGCGCCAGGGTTTGTCGAAAGCCAAACGCACGCAATCTGTCAAAGAAATTCAAGGCGAATTCCGCGCCATCGACACCGCATTGGAAAGCCTGCAGGCTGGCGACCTCTGTCTGATTCTGGTAGATCAAGTGGAAGAAGCCCTGGCGCATATCGCAGCACGCGTGCAGAGCTGACAAAAGCATTGCAAGTAATGTGCTTAAAACAAAAGTCGGCTTTTACGCCGACTTTTTTATGCGCGCACAAGGGACCTTGTCTTTACATCAAGTACTTCTGCCACCCCCATGAATATGGGGAAAAGAGCTAGTACGTTGAAGAAGAATCGAACTCTTTTCCTGTAGTATTTAAATACTTTGCTGCATCAGATCCGCATGATTTGAAATGCCGATCTGACGAACATGCCAAATTCGCTACCCAGGCCATCTGTCTACCGACCTTTAAGGAATCGCCGTCATGCCAAAAGCAAAACGCCCTTCATGCACCGTATCGAATCGCTGTTTATATCTTTCCCTTATTGCAGCATCAAGCGCGCTAATGATGACGCATGCGCTGGCGCAACCAACCAAACTTACGCCAGCTGCGTTACCTCCTTCAGTTTGGGCTGCCACCGCAACAAATGAATTGATTCAAGTGAACCCTGCAACACCCAGCAAGGTATTGCAACGCAAGCCTATCAAGGGCTTGATGAGCGGTGAAAATCTGGTGGGAATCGATTACCGTATATCGCGTGGCGTATTGTTTGGATTGACCCAGGTCGGACGCATCTACACGATCAATACTGCTACTGGTCAGGTGTCGCCAGTTGGCGCAACTGCTGCGATCCCCGGCCTGCAGGGTCAGACCATGGGGTTTGATTTCAATCCCGCTGCGGATCGTATTCGCGTCGTTTCATCCGGCGGCCTCAATCTGAGATTGCATCCTGAGACTGGCGCACAAGTCGATTTCGATCCGAAAACCGATGGCGTGCAGGCAGATCCATCCCTGAATTTTGCTGCAGGCGATATCAATGCCGGCAAAAAGCCGGATGTGGTTGCCGCCGCCTATACCTATAACAAAAAAAATGAAAAACTCACCACTAACTACGCCATCGACCGCTCCTTGGGTGCCTTGCTCATGCAAGGCTCACAAGAAGATGCGCAACCGGCCGTATCACCCAATCTTGGACAGTTGACGACGATAGGTTCAATGGGACTCGGCAAGTTGAAAGATGCTTCTTTCGATATTTCCGATCTGAGTAATATGTCCCTGGCTGCAGTACGCACGGCAAATTCAAGCAACACTCGCCTGGTTCAAATTGATTTGAAATCAGGACATGCGAAATCTCTGGGCACATTGGGCAACGGTGCAGCGATTGTAGGTCTAGCCATCGAGCCATGAAACGTGTGACTGCATATTTGGCAGGGTTGCTGCTCGGTGGCTTGATTACGAGCAGCGTTGTGGCCGGCAATGTCAACCTAACCGTGCTCGACGAATCTGGCAAACCTCTGCGCGACGCGGTGGTTTTCCTTGAGTCTGCACAAGCCAAGCGCCTGGCAAAACCTTTACCGCTCGCGCAAATGGCGCAAAAGGATAAATCCTTCGTCCCATCGCTGCTGGTTATTCCGACTGGTACCAGCGTGTCGTTTCCGAATATCGATACGGTACGCCACCATGTATATTCGTTCTCGCCAGCCAAACGTTTTGAACTCAAGCTTTATGTAGGCACGCCGACCAATCCAGTCGTGTTCGATCAAGCTGGCGTAGTGGTGACGGGGTGCAATATTCATGACCAGATGATTGCCTATATTCTCGTTGTCGACACACCGTTTTATGGCATTGCGACAGCCAATGGCCTAGTGTCCATCAATGATGTGCCGCCCGGGGATTACAGTTTGCGGATCTGGCACAGCCGCCTTCCGGTTGGATCGCCAGCGCAAAAACAGGCATTGAAAATTGCTGGGGCTGATGAACCTGTCAAAGTGACCCTGAAAGGATTGAGGCCGCAATGAGTGTCTGGAAACAAGACCTGAGCGGCATGAGCCTGTCATCCCGCATCGTCATCGTGATGCTGGCATTGCTGCTGGCCGTGCAGGTCGCTGGCTTCTGGGCGGTGCGCGCAGCAGTTGAGCGACAAGTGCGCAATGAAATTGCATCAGATCTTACAGTTGGCGAACGCATCTGGGATCGTTTGTTGCAGCAAAATGCGCAGCGTTTGCGCGAAGCTTCCATCGTGCTGGCGGCAGACTACGGATTTCGTTCCGCCGTGACTACTGGCGATAAGGAAACCCTCTCCTCCGCACTGGAAAACAGCGGTGAGCGCATAGGCGCATCCATTACGGCGCTGCTGGATCCAGAACTGCGCCTTGTGAGCTCGAGTCAGGCGGGCGGCAGCGACACCATGGTCGTCGATGTCTTGAGTGATTTGGGAATAGCCTTGTCCAAGGATATGGATGGCGGCCAGATTGCATTGGTTAACGGACGTGTTTATCAGTTTGTGATGGTTCCGGTTCGCGCACCTGTCGTCGTCGGCTGGGTACTGATGGGTTTTCCTGTCGGCCAGGAATTGCTGGACGATGTAAATCGCTTATCCGGCGTACATGTGGCGCTGTTATCAGGCAAAAATACCGGTGCACGCAAACTGCAACTGACTACCCTGCCTGAGCAAAACGAAGCTGTGTTGCGCGCGGCACAAGTCATGACGACTGAAGTGGGCATCAATGACGACCTGCTGGTCGCGCGACATGTCACGATAAATGCGCTGGGTGGGGAACTGCAAGTGGTCTTGTTGCGCTCGATTGCCGAGGCATATGAACCCTTTGCCAAGTTGCAGTGGATGCTGGGCTTGATCACGCTGGGCGGCGTGCTGCTCTTTGGCATTGGGAGCCAACGCGCAGCACGCTGGGTCGCACAACCGTTAAAGGAATTGACCCGTTTCGCAAAAGCCCTGGAACTTGGAAACTACGATGTAGAGGTTTCCGGGAAACGGCGTGGCGATGAAGTTGGCCTGCTCGCGCGCGGATTCGACAGCATGCGCACCAGTATTGCGGCACAAAGAGATGAAATTCTGCGCCTGGCTTACTGGGACCGCCTGACCGGCTTGCCCAACCGCGAAAAATTCCGCGAAACACTCAAGGCAACCATCAATGCCAATCCAAGCCCTGCCTTGCCGTTAGTAGCCGTCACTCTCAATCTCGACCGCTTCAAGCATGTCAATGATGTCCTCGGTTACGCATTTGGCGATGAATTGCTCAAGGCGGTTGCCCAACGTCTGTGCCTGCAAGTCAATCGTCCAGGCGACTTGGTGGCACGGCTGGGCGGTGACGAGTTTGCCATTTTGCTTACCCGTTGTGATGCGCAAGAATCGGTCGCCATTACCGCCCGGATTGCAGCCGCATTTGAGACGCCATTGGCTTTGGGCGAGCAGACTGTCGATCTTAGTGCCAGCATGGGGGTCGCTTGCTGGCCGGCTGATGCGCCGGATGCCGATCTGCTGATGAGCCGCTCTGAAATTGCCATGCATGCAGCAAAAGCCAAAACTGCCGGCGTTTTACTCTACACCCCGGCGCTGGATTCCTCCAGTGCACAGACCTTATCGCTGCTAAGTGATCTGCGGCATGCCGTGCAAAATGACGAGCTGCGCCTGTTTCTGCAACCCAAGGTGGCAACGTCAAGTGGGCAGGTCGTGGCGGCTGAAGCCCTAGTGCGCTGGCAGCATCCGCAGCGCGGACTGGTCCCGCCGATGGAGTTCATTCCTTTTGCGGAACAAACCGGTTTTGTGCGCCAACTGACTATCTGGATGTTTGCAGCAGTCGCACAACAGTGGCGCGAGCTGCAACCGGCAGAAGGCCACTTGCGCATCGCCATCAACCTTTCCACCCGCGACTTGATGGATCTGGAGCTTCCTCAACGCCTGGCAGCCATCATGCAGCAAAACGGCGTGTCTGCTTCCGGCTTCTGCCTGGAGATCACGGAAAGTGCCATCATGGACGATCCGCAGCGTGCGGAAACCACTCTCTACAAACTAGCGGAACTGGGGTTCAAGCTGTCCATCGATGATTTCGGCACCGGCTTTTCATCACTGGCTTATCTGAAACGTTTGCCAGTCAACGAACTCAAGATCGACAAGTCATTCGTCATGGGCATGGAAGACGACGAGAGCGACGCCAAGATCGTGCGCTCAACCATAGACCTTGCCCACAATCTGGGTTTGTCGGTAGTGGCCGAGGGCGTTGAAAATCAGGCCATCCTGGACACCTTGCGTGAGCTTGATTGCGATGAGGCGCAAGGCTATTTCATAGGCAAACCAATGCCTTACAAGGATTTTATTGCATGGAGGGAGCGCTGGCATGCATCAATATGACGCGCCCTGCCTTGCTGTCCACATGCCATATCAGCAAGTGTCGCTTTAAAGCGAGCTGTACATAGCGGCGGCTTGCATTGCAAGAATAATCACGAAAGTGGTGCGGCTGGCTGGAATCGAACCAGCGACCCTTGGCTTCGGAGGCCAATACTCTATCCACTGAGCTACAGCCGCATGAGGGAGAACCCCTGAAGAGGCCTGCAGGATACCGTTTTTCTGGCTTTTCGTCCACGTAAAGCGACGTTTCCCCGTTCCATATCATTTACTTTGCGTCTATAATCAAGGGTTTGGCGAGGCATGGTGGTTCAACATGCAGCGCGCAGCGCGCAAATGCCTGCGCCGTCTAACGATTTCGAAAATTGTATTGAGGGAATAATGAGCGACGCACACCACGAAGAATCAGCGATCAAAACGCCTAAGCAACTCATTTTGGCCATACTGGCGGGCTTTCTGGTCCCCATCATTTGTATCGTATTGCTGGTGCTTTACGTCACCAATGAAAAAACCATGGGCGCAGGCTCGGATGGCTTGACGCAAGAAGCCGTTGCGCAACGGATCAAGCCTGTTGCAGATGTAGGCTTTACGCTGAAAGATGCAAATGCACCGAAAGTCTTGAAAACCGGTGAAGAAGTTTACAAAATGGCTTGTGCCGCTTGCCACGCCACCGGTGCCGCAGGCGCGCCTAAATTCGGCGACGCAGGTGCATGGGGTGCGCGCATTGCACAAGGCTATAGCACGATAGTCAAACATGCAGTCGAAGGCATACGCGGCATGCCAGCCAAAGGCGGCAATCCTGACCTCGACGAAGTCGAAGTGGCACGCGCCGTGGTCTTGATGACAAACAGCGCTGGCGGCAAGTTCAGCGAACCAGTCGTCAAGGCAGCTGCTCCGGCAGCCGAAGCAGCAAAATAAACACTGCCGCATAATAAAAAAGCCGACTTCAAGTCGGCTTTTTTATTGCTCATTTGCTGCACAGGACACGCCTCACAAATGCTCGTGCAATGCGACATGCTCCCCATCGGCTTTGGTGGTCTTTTTACGCGCCAGAAAATATATCGCCGCCACACCTATCCCCGCAATACTGGCGCCACGCAACATCGGCATCAGCAGTGAACGCCTGGAAAGCAGCGACACGCCGCTGATAAGCAAAGGCAATAACCGCTGCAGTTTGGCGCCCGAGATATTCTTCAAATCAAAGGAATCGGAAAAATTGGCCAGCGCCAATTGGGCACGGGCACTGATTAAGGCGACCGCCGTCTTGGCGATGTCATCGGTATTAAGATGCGCCCGCACTATCTTGCGCGAGCGCCCGATACCGGCACGATAGATACTGCATTGCAGCAGCAATCTTTGCTTGTGCTGCTCCAGCGACTCTTTGGTTTCCGGCTTCTGATCTTGAGTCATGCAAACCCTCTCGAATTACAACAATGCATCATGATCGTGACGCAATTCTGCCATCGTTGCCGGCATCGATAATTTGCCTTGCTGGACCAGCGACTGCATGTAAAAAAGTATCCCGGCCGCCATCACGGTACACACGAGGGCAAGTATCAGCAGGATTTTCCAGCCCAGCACCGGCCAGCACAGATAGGCTATCAGCACGGTCCAGTACCCGATCGCAAACAAGGCAATGATGGCGCCCAGCGTGAACAAGACTGCCAGCTTCAATGCATTGGCGCGCACTTCGGCCAATTCCAGCGCAGCCAGCTCGATGCGGCTCATCAGCAAGCCGAAGGTGTTTCTGGCAAGCTCAGCCACACCGCCTATCAAACCGGGGCGGCCATCCTGCGGATGCGGAGTTTGCTGTTCCATGATCGGATCCGTATCGATTACTTGCGTGAAATCAAAAGCCCCACCAATACGCCGACACCGGCTGAAATCGCCACTGCGCGCCATGGGTTTTCATGCACGTAATCATCGGTTTTTTCCGCAATTTCCTTGCCGGTTTCGAGCGCGGCAGCTTGCACTTCATGTGCTTTCGTGAGCGCTGTATCGAGCATCTCCAGACCACGATGGCGCAATTCATCTGCGCGGTCGCCGGTAGCGCTGGTGGCTTCGTGGAACAGCTTCTGTGCGTCTTTGACTAAGGTTTTCATATCGCTCCGCGTGGTTTTCAAGGTAGATGTTTTCATGTAAGGCCCCTTAAGTGTCAAAATAAAGCAGTGCTCCGTCCTCAATAGCAATCTGTCGAACGGTACTGCTGGTTGAATACGGCACATGCGCTGCACATGTGACAGGCAGCAATGTGACCATGGTTTTATTCTTTAGTTGCAGGCAGCCCGGCTGGCATCAAGCCGCCATGATGTATGCCTGTCCAAGTTTTATCATATTTCCGGTCATGGAGAATAGGCGTTAGCGCACATAAAGTGCAAATAAATGCCTATCCCTGAAATTTTTCTGCTCAAGCCCCCGGTGTGCAGTCGGCGCAATGTTCGATTGCCGTGATCTGTTTCACCAGATTTTCTTTCAAGTCCCGCAAGGCGGTACGCAAGCCTTCTTCAATCACCGGATGATAGAAGGGCATATCGAGCATCTGTTCCACCGTCATCTGGCTCTGGCATGCCCACGCCAGCAAATGCGCCAGATGTTCGGCCCGCGGGCCTATCATTTCAGCGCCGAGAAAGCGGTGCGAACCGCGCTCGCCATATACCCGCAGCAAACCGCGATTCTGCCGCATCACACGACTGCGGCCCTGATCTTCGAACGAGACCTCACCCGACTCGAAGCGATCTTTTCCCAGCGCGTGCGGGAGTTCTCCAACCATCGCTATCTGCGGATCGGTAAAGGCAATCACCAGCGCCGTGCGGCGCAAACCCGCCACAACCTGCGGGAAACGTCCGGCATTGTCGCCGGCTATACGGCCTTCATCGGTGGCTTCATGCAGCAAGGGCCTGTCGTTGGCTACATCGCCGGCAATAAAAATCGCGCTATCGCCGCACTGCATCGTCAATGGATCAAACACCGGCAGGCCATGGCGGTCCAGTTGCAGGCCCGTTGCCTGCAGCCCGAGCCCGGCCACATTCGGCGTGCGGCCGGTGGCAGCGAGTACGAATTGAAAATGCTCGGTGCGTTCGCTACCAGTCGCGCTGCGTGTATGCAATTCAGCCTGCTCGCCTGCCAGCCGCGCCGCTACCACGGTGGTATCCAGACGCAGGTCCAGCTCCGCGCCCAGGCAGGCAATGGCGGCTTGATTGACGGCTTCATCATCCAGCTGCGCCAGCCTGCTGCTGCGGCCAAACACGGTAACGCGCACGCCCAGCCTGTGCAGCGCCTGGCCGAGTTCGAGGCCGATCACGCCGATGCCGATGACAGCCACCGATTCGGGCAAGTCATCCCATGCAAACACATCGTCGCTGACGATCAGGCGTTTTCCCAACGCGCGCAATTCCTGCGGTATCTGCGGACTGGAGCCGGCCGCAATCACGATGCGTTCAGCCTTGACTTGCGTGTGATCGCCAACCTGCAAACAGTCGGCGGCAATAAAACGCGCCTGGCCGCGCAGGCGCTCGGCGGGAGCCATGTTCTCGATTCCCTTGACGACGAAACCGACAAAGCGATCGCGCTCGCTCCTGACCCTTTGCATGACCGCCTTGCCATCGATGCGCAGCGCGCCTGCATGGATGCCAAAACCGGGGGCGGCAGCCACTGCATGCGCGGCTTCTGCAGCCGCGATCAATAACTTGCTCGGCATGCAGCCGACGCGAGCACACGTGGTGCCGTAAGGTCCGCCCTCGATCAGCACCACGCGTTTGCCATGCGCCTTGGCTGCACGATAGGCCGACATCCCGGCACTGCCGGCGCCGATGACGGCTACATCAAATTCCAGAATTTCCATGGTTTTCTATCCTTGAAAATGCATGTCGCAAAATGATGCCGGCTAGCGCGCTATCAGTCGTTGCGACTATGCAGCTCGGCGATATCCGCGATGCTGCCGATTTGAATCACCACCGGATGGACCGATGCCTTTGCCTGCATGGGACGCCAGGCAAAGCGCCATTCATTTTCTTTGACCTGGCTTTTGGGCTTGGAAAATACCTTGCCCAGCGGGCTGGGCGCACCGTAGGAAATCGCCGCATCGATACCAGCCCAGTTAGGCAAGATTTTTTGCGCGGCGCGATGCAGGCGCTCGCCAAACTCTTCCGCATCATGCACCAGCAGATAGGAATCAACGTGGGGCAAGGCATCGAACAGGGTGCCGTCCCAACTCTGGGTCAGGCTGAGTGTCAGGTAATTGCCCGGGTTCGCTGCGCCCGCTTGCGCGGGCAAGTCCGGCGCCGGCGGGCTTAAACGGAATTCGCCCAGCGTCAGCGCACGCTCGAGGCTGTTGCGTTCGGAAAAATAGTACAGCTTGGAAGGACGCTTGTTATCAATCGAAGTCATGCTGCCGTCCTAAAAAATAATGATGATCATGCGACCAGGTAGTTCATTTTAAGCAGATTGATAGACGAGCGGTAAATCTATCCGCAGCCGGCTGACTGTAACGCGTATCGGCCCAGACATTGCGCAAGTAAAAAACGGCCCGCAGGCCGTTTTATTGAGATCACGTTCGGGCAGGCTGAATGCCTGAGCGCATATCAGTTTGCGCTTTTTGCCTTGATGCGTGCATCGAACTTGGCTTTTGCTTCCGCTGCTTTTTGTTCTTGCACAGCTTTTTTCTCGGCATTGCGCGCATGGGCATCGGCCGACGTCGCCATACCCGTAGCCGCATTCACCGATGATCGATCTGCGCTCGTCGTCACACCTGTCGCAGCACCCGCTGTTGCACCGGCATCGCTGCGACCGCTATTGCCGCCGAGTTGAGCGCCCGCACCCACATTGGCCTGGCCGCCAGTTTGCGCGCCGGACGTCGAGACGCCTGCCCCGACACCCACGCCCAGTCCTTGCGCCAAGGCGATAGAAGAAATCGATGCTGCAAGTACAAACGATACTGAACGGATGGTTTTTTTCAAATTCATATCAAACTCCTGAAGTAGATAAAAGCATGATGAATCGCATGCATCAGTTCGAGGCGGGATAGCCCAACTCGTTCGCACGCACTGGAATTCATCTGCAAAAATCAACGAAAAAATGCGATAAGTATTTGAATATAAAGGTTTTTATTGAATGTAAAAGCTTGTAACGCCGGCCCGTGTTCAGGCGTATTTTTGCAGCGGATCAACTGGCCAGATTGCGATGGCGCAACCAGTACCAGGCCAGGCCCAGCCATTCATGCAACGCATAAGATGCCTGGTGCAAGCCGGTCGGCAGAAAATCTGCCAGCGTCGTGCGCATCGTGCTGCTAAAGATAGTCGGCGCCGGCACGACATCCAGGCCCGCCTGCTCGAAGACGAGTTTGGCGCGCTGCATATGCAGCGCATCGGTCACCAGCAGGATGCGGCGCAGCCCGGCATCGCGCAGTATGCGGCTGGAAAATTGCGCATTCTCTGCCGTGTTGTTCGACTTGTCTTCCAGCCATTTCACCGGCACGGAAAAATCTTCCTGCAGGACACGCGCCATGATCGCCGCTTCGGACACCGTTGCACCGTCCGGGCGACCACCCGCCACCAGGACCGGCAGGCTGGTTTCGCGCTGTAATGTGGCCGCATAGCGCAGCCGCTGCAGCGCTATCAAGGCGGGAATATCCTGCCCGCCATATTCAAGGGCATTGCTGATGCGGCCGCCACCCAGCACGACTATCGCTTGCGCATGCGCCGCCGTGGCCGACAACAGCGGCGGATTCAATTTTTCCAGCGGGGTGACGAACAGCGATGCGCCGAAACGCGTGCTGATCAGGGTCAGGACGATGAGCGCGCCAGCCGACAGTGCCAGGCCGAAGCGCGGCCAACGCGGCCGCAGCCACAAGCCCAGCGCGCAGATCAGGATCAGATTCAGCGGCGGTAACAGTAATGCGCCTATCGTTGCATTGATTAACCAGCCTACGCTCATCGCGCTATTTCCTGTTTCCGGCTTTTTGCAGGCTTGAATAAAGCGCGCTTAGGTGCGATGGCGATGATGGGACAGGTGCAGCGCTTATTCATCCATCTGCGGTTCGGCTATCGTGCGCAACTGAAAACGGCCGTCGTTATTGAACAACCAGGTTTCCAGCAATTCGATTTTCCCGTGCCGCAGCAATGAAGATGCGGGTTTAGGAAAAGGCGCAGTGCTGCGCAAGGCCGCCAGCGCCGTGGCCTCGGTGGTGCGATCGCGGTTGGAGCGCAGGATTTCACTGCGCAACAGGCTGCCATTGGCATCGACTGAATATTTCACCACCACGACCGAGCGCAGCAAGGCTTGTGGCCGACCGACATACACCTTGGTGGAATTGACCTGGGCAATCCGGTTGGCCAAGGCCAGTTTGTATTCACCGACGGTATCGGCGGTAGATGTGCCGTCGCCGGTAGTTTCAGCTTCAGTCCTGTCCTGCAATGCCTTGCCACCGCATCCAGCCAATGCCAGCGCGATCAAGCCGATGGTGATTCGATTTTTCATGATTATTTAATCTTGAAAGAATTACATTAAAAGTCTGATGCCAGCAGAGGAATTGGCATCCAGTTTAGCCTATCATGGGTCCAGCCATCAGCGACCCTCACATAGACCGGGAAAAGCGCTTTTAATTGCAGCGCCACTGCTTATTTTCACCGGCTATCTCAGTCGAAAGCCTGCCGCATCCTGAATTGCTCGGTTGCGGCAACCAGCGCTGCCGCCGTCCCCGGCTCCTGCGCCGCATGTCCGGCATCGGCAATGATATGCAATCTTGCCTGCGGCCACGCCTGATGCAAGCGATATGCAGATACCGGCGGGCACACGGCATCGTAACGCCCCTGCACGATCACGGCAGGCAGGTGGCGGATGCGATCAATATCGCGGATCAGTTGGTCTTCTTCGATAAAGCCCTGATGCAAGAAATAATGCGCCTCCAGCCGGCCTATGCCGATCGCAACCGCATCTGCGCTGCACGCCTCTATCGTTTCAGCCTGCGGCCGCAGGAGCAGGCAGCTGCCTTCATAACGGCTCCAGCTGCGCGCCGCCTGCCTGGCAACCTCGGCATCGTCGCTGAACAAGCGCGCCTGATAGGCACGCAACAAGTCTGCGCGCTCGGCCAGAGGGATGGCGGCAATGAATTCCTCATGCGCTTCCGGGAAAAATCCGCGCATCCCATACAAAAACCAGTCTATTTCTGCGCGCGTGCAGAGAAAAATGCCGCGCAATACAAAACCGAGACAGCATTGCGGATGCGCCTGACCGTAAGCCAGCGCCAGCGTCGCACCCCACGAGCCGCCGAATACCAGCCATTGCCCTATGCCCAGCATGCGCCGTATGGTTTCGATATCGTTGATCAGCAATTGCGTGGTGTTGTGGCGATGCTCGCCCAGCGGCGTCGATTTACCGGCACCGCGCTGATCAAACAAGACTATCCGGTAATGGGCTGGATCAAAGAATTGCCTGTGCCTGGGCACAACGCCGCCGCCCGGGCCGCCATGCAGAAACAGCACCGGCACACCGGCCGGATTGCCGCACTCTTCCCAATACAGCGTATGCAATTCATCCACCGCCAGCATGCCGCTGCGATAAGGCTCCAGCGGCGGGAACAAGGGTGTTGCGGGTGAAGAAAGGTCCATCCCTGCCTCAAAAAATATGCCTGATTTTAAACCGCCTGCATCCCTGCAATCGAGGGCCCGCACTAGCAGATCATTAACGCCTGCATTGACGCTGCGCCATACGCTGGCGCGCAAGGTCATAGACCCAGTTGAAGCAGAATGCATACAACATGAAAAACACCGAGAACACCAGATCCAGCAATAAAGCCTCGAGCACCGAGATGTCCAGCCACCACGCCGTCAGCGGCAATGCGATCGCCATGAAAAACGCTTCGAAACCCAGCGTATGCCAGATCCGCATGCCGACTGTACGGCGCCAGCCGTAGCGGCGCTCGATGATTTCATAACCATGGTTATAGATCATGTTGGACGCCATCGCGCACAAGGCCAGGATCAATGCCAGCGCGCCGAAATGGAACATATCCATATTGAAGCCATAGGACATCAGTGGAACCAGGATGATCAAGGCGCAGATCTCAAACAGCAGCGCATGCACTATGCGGCGAAATAATGTATTGATAACAAAATCCGAAAAAGAAGGAAGGCCGTCATTATAGTAGGTTGCGCAGATGCAAAACTGACTGGCCTCAGGATGAAAAGTTGATCCTGCAGGCAGCGCTTGCCCACAAACTTTTTAGAAAATAAACCGCGTTTGCGTAAAAGATTGTGCGAACAGGGGTGACAAAAATTTTAATGTGTTCTATACTTCGGCCCCTTCAGGCATGTTGGTCGACGCCAGCAATTGTTTGACTGAGTAAGCGGAAATACGCGGGTGCTTAGCTCAGTTGGTAGAGCGGCGCCCTTACAAGGCGTAGGTCGGCGGTTCGACCCCGTCAGCACCCACCAATCAGTCAAGCAGCAACCTGAATCAGTTTAGTAGTATGGAGTGGTAGTTCAGTTGGTTAGAATACCGGCCTGTCACGCCGGGGGTCGCGGGTTCGAGTCCCGTCCACTCCGCCAAA